>NZ_JBKGHJ010000777.1:0-2653 GCF_046520365.1 Corallococcus sp. 4LFB | reverse complement strand
CCTTCGCCGGCCCCAGGTGAAGACGCCGCCGGAGGCATGCGCGGCCTTCCACGGGCCGGCCCCGGCGCTTGACGGAGGATCGCGGCCGGGTAGGGTGCGCGCCCATGCGGCCCTCAAGGAACGCGGTGCAGGCGGGTGCGGTGACGGCGTTCCGGTGGGGCGTGGTGGCCGCGGCGATGCTGGGGGCCGGGTGCGGCTACCGCTTCATCCCCTGGGGCTCGGCGCTGCCGGAAGGTTCCGGGCAGGTGTGCGCGCCCATCTTCGCCAACGAGACGCCGGAGCCCGCGCTGGAGAACCTCTTCACGCGCTACCTGCGCCAGCAGCTCGTCCAGGCGGGCCGGCTGGCCAGCGCTCCGGGCTGCTCGTCCACGATTGAAGGGGCGGTGCTCAACGTCTGGGCGTCCCCGACCATCATCGGCAACAACTACCGCGTCTCCACCACGGTGCGGCTGCGCCTCGTGAAGGAGGGGCAACTGCTCGGGGAGACGGTGGTGTCGGGGACCGAGGACTACCTCCAGGGACGCGGGAACGTCCTGGAAGCGGAGGCCAACCGTCAGGCCGCGCTGGCGCGCCTCGCGGAGACGCTGATGCGCGACGGGTATGACCGGCTGGCCAGCACCTGGTGAGGACCGGGGAGCCCGGTCCTCAACGCGCGGTGTGCGACGGGACGACTGACTGACTAGGCCTTCGCCTTGGCGGCGGCCTTCGCCAGCCGGGAGATGCGGCGCGCGGCGGTGCGCTTGTGGAGGACGCCCTTGCTGGCCGCCTTGTTGAGGGTCTTGGAAGCCGCCTTCAGCGCGTCCGTCGTCTTCGTACCGTCCTTGGAGGCAATGGCCTCGCGGGCGGACTTGACGGCGTCCTTCACGGTGGTCCGGACGTTCACGTTCCGGGCACGGCGCTTCAGGGACTGGCGGTGACGCTTCTCTGCGGACTTGGTGTTCGCCAAGGCAATGCTCCAGCGGAAGGCAAGGCAAGGAAAAAAGAGTGGCCGTCCTTACTGCGACGCCCTGGTTGCGTCAAGGCACGCGTGCGTTCGCGATCAGGATTTCCCGTTCCGGAACGCCCGGGAGGCCCCCGGAATGCCCCCGGGGGCCACGCGCAGGAGGCATCAAGCCGGCGGGGCGGCGTATTCCCACCGCAGCCCGGCCGGATCCGCGAACTGGAAGCCCGCCGCGGAGCTGGAACCCGCCACCAGCCGCTCCGGGTGGTGGGCCCGGAACAGCTCCAGGAGCCGGCCCACGGCGGCCGGGGAGGGCGCCTCCAGGGTGAGCGCCACCGGGGAGCCGGCCGGGGCCTGGGCGCCCGGCGTGAAGACGAGCCCCAGCCCCGCGCCCGCGTAGGCCGCCGTGCCTTCCGGCGAACGGGTGGGGGCCCAGCCCAGCCAGGAGGCCACGGTGTCCCAGAAGGCCCGCTGGGCCGCCACGTCCGGCACGGCCAGGCGCAGGGTGGCCACGGACGCGCGCGGCGGGTGGGCCGGCGGGGGCAGCGCCTTCTCCACGGCCTTCGCGGCCTGCCAGTGGCGCTCCATGTGCTCCAGCGTGGCGCCGCCGAAGGGGACCTGCTCCTCGTGCAGCTTCGCCTCGATGTACTGGAAGCGGCTGACGAAGCGGCGGGTGGCCATGCGCAGCGCGTCCTCCGCCGGCGTCTTCACGAAGCGGGCGAGGTTCGCGAGCGAGAACAGCACGTCCCCCAGCTCGTGCTCGATGGCGTCCCGGCCCCCCGACGCGATGGCCTCGTCCAGTTCGCGCAGCTCCTCGTCCAGCTTGCCGCGCACCCCGGCCAGGTCCGGCCAGTCGAAGCCGATGCGGCTCGCCTTCTCCGTGAGCCGCTCGGCGCGCAGCAGGGACGGGGCCGCGGTGGGCACGCCGTCCAGCACGGAGCCCGCGCGCCCCGTCTTCTTCTTGCGCTCCTCCGCCTTCAGCTGCGCCCAGTTGGCCAGCACCTGCTCGGCGCCCTTCACCTGCTGATCCCCGAACACGTGCGGGTGGCGGCTGGTGATCTTGTCGCTGATCGCCGCGCACACGTCCGCCATCGTGAACTCGCCCAGCTCCGCCGCCAGCTGCGCGTGGAAGACGATCTGGAAGAGCAGGTCCCCCAGCTCTTCACACAGGGGCCGCCAGGGGCCGCCGTCGGAGACGCGGTCCATCTCGTCCAGGACCTCGAAGGCCTCCTCGGTCAGGTAGGGACGGAGCGAGCGCAGGTCCTGCTCGCGGTCCCACGGGCAGCCGCCCTCGGCCCTGAGCCTCCGCATGATCTCCACCAGTCGTTCCAGCTCTGTTCCAGGCGCCGCCATTCATTCACTCCCGAGCAAATCCCCCGCCGCGCGCTCCTGTAGCACGGGCGGCGGGCACCACATGATTTCGGATCGTCCGCCCTGTGGCCTATCATCGGACGCCCGGATGCTCCGCTCGTTCCTCGGCCTGTGTTGCAGCCTCGTGCTGCTTGTTCCCGCGCGTGCCCCTGCGTTGACGCAGGAGCCGCTCCTGCGCATCGAGGAGAAGGTCATCGAGCCGGAGCCGGACCCCAGCGTCTTCCGCGCCACGGAGGATGATCCGCAGGACGAACCCGCCCCCGAGGACGTCGCCGAGCCGGAGCCGGAGCCGGAGCCCGAGCCCGCCCACCACCGGCGCCGCGTCATCGCCCCGCCGCCGTC
>NZ_JBKGHJ010000776.1:0-2654 GCF_046520365.1 Corallococcus sp. 4LFB | reverse complement strand
CCGCCGCCGGCGCGCACGCACTTCGAGCGGCGCGGCGGGTTCGCGGCGGTGCAGGGCCGCGTGGACAGCGGGCCGCCGGTGGTGCTGGCGCTGGACTCGCGCACGCCGGCGGTGGTGCTCACCACCGCGGCGGCGACGGCGTCCGGCATCGACGTGGCGTTCCTGAAGGACACCGTCACCGTGCCGGGCGCGCTGGGCAACACCGTGGCGCGGGTGGCGCGCGGACGCACGCTGCGCTTCAAGGCGCTGACGCTGCCGGGCGTGGACGTGGCGGTGTGCGACGCGTGCGTGCCGCAGGGCAGCCAGGGCGTGCTGGGCGCGCCCTTCAGCGAGCGCGTGGACACGGTCTTCGACGAGACGACGGCGGAGGCGGTCCTCACGTTGAAGGGCGGCGTGCCGGAAGGAACTCCTTCGGTGACCTCACGCGGGCTGACGCCGCGTCTGGACTTCACCTTCCCCGCGCACGTCAACGACGTCACCGTGGATGCGCGCGGACAGCGGCTGGGGGTGGCCTTCAGCCAGGAGAAGGCGGAGCGCACGCTCGCGGTGTACCAGCGCGAGCGCAAGGGCGTGGAGGAGCCGCAGGGCCCGTGGAACGCGGGCGCGCTGGTGGACGCGGCCTCCGGCAAGGTGCTGCGCAAGTGGGAGCTGCACCACGGCGTGGTGTCCTCGGCGGCCATCTCCCCCGACGGGCGCTCGCTGGCGTCCGGTGGGTGGGACCGGCGCGTGTACCTCTTCACCGAGGCGGAGCAGGCGCCGAAGGGCGAGCTGGAGTTCGGCTGGACCGTGCGCCGCGTGCGCTTCTCGCCGGACGGACGTTGGCTGGGCGTGGCCGCGTGGACGCGCGTGAATACCGTGGGCAGCCAGGAGAGCGACCCGGCGGCGGTGGTGGTGGGCGTGCGCTACGCGTCCCCCACCGTGGAGCCGCGCGCGGCTCAGTAGTTGAGGAACACGGCGCTCCTCGGGACGCCGCGCCGGCCAGCTGGGACATCACGTCCTGCACCATGTCCGCCGGCCCGCACACGAAGGCGATGGCGTGCTCCAGCCGCTCCTCGCCCAGGTGGGCCTGCACGTAGCCGGTGAGGCCCTGCCAGCCGCTGGCGCCAGGGCGGCTCACGGTGCACAGCACGTGCACGCCGTCCGCCTGCCACTGCTTCAGCTCGCCCTGGTACGCGAAGCTGTCCGGCGTGCGCGCGCCGAAGTACAGCGTCACCCGGCCATACGCGCCGCGCTCCCGCTGGACGCTGGCGATGACGGGGCGGATGGCGGAGATGCCGGAGCCGCTGGCGAACAGCAGCAGGTCGCGGCCGCGCGCCTTCTCCATGGGGAAGCCCGGGCCTTCCGGCCGCTTCACCTCCACGCGCGCGCCCAATGGCAGGCGCAGCAGCGCGGCCGGCAGCGGACCGTCGTCCTTGATCAGGAACTCCCACTGCGTGCCAGCGGGGGCGGGCGGCGAGGCGATGGCGAACATGCCTGGCTCCCCACCAGGGAGGCGCAGCTGGACGTACTGGCCCGGATGGGCGTGCGAGCCCACGAGCGGCGTCCCGCCGATGTCGAGCACCCAGTCGGTGAGGCCATCCGCCGCGGCCGCGGGCGGTGACGGTGGCGGTGTGCCAGTCGCTCATGGGGGCTTTCTAACCGGTCCTCCTGACGCGTGCCTCCCCTGCTAGAGTCGGCCCCGTGAAGACCGTTTTCTGGCTGTTCATGTTCCTGGTCGGCCTGGCCGGCGTGGTGATTCCGCTCACGTACCTGTACACGGCCAGCAAGCTGCCGCGTCTGGAGAGCGAGTTCGACGTCGAGAGCCAGCTGCGCCACCGCATCGAGGGCGACCGGATGAGCGTGCTGGCCGGCCGGATGGACCAGGGCGGCCGGGAGCGCACGGCGGTGACCTTCACGCGGCCGGACTTCTCGCGGATGCCCAAGGACCTGGTGGCGCTCTACATCCGCCAGATGGACTGCCCCACCTACTTCCAGACACCGCGCGAGGACGGCCGCGCGTGGGCGTGGCGCCTGTTCGCCGGCGTGACGCTGGGCACGGCGCCCCCCGGGGACGGCGCGTGTGAGCGGCGCCTGGCCATGCGCATCGCGCGGCAGATGGGCATCGAGGGCGAGCTGCAGCTGTCCGTGGCGGCGCACCGGCTGCACGCGTTCTTCCAGAAGGACCAGCTCGTCGCCTACGACCTGTCCGCCATCCGCTTCGAGCGCGGCGTCATCGGCGTGGAGGACGGGGCCCGCAAGCTCTTCGGCCGTGAGCTGGGGGAACTCCAGTTGTCGGAGCTGGCGGAGCTGCAGCTCGCGCTGCCGCCGTACGGGTTCTACGGCGACCTCAAGGCGTGCAAGAACGCGAGCCTCATCCGGCAGAACCGCGACCTGCTGCTGCAGGACCTGGCGGGCTACGCGCTGGTGAGCGAGGAGCGCGCGCGCAACGCCATCGCGCAGCCGGTGGCGTGCCTGACGGTGAAGTAGCGGGCCGTCAGCGCCGCACCTCAACAGGGACCTGGGCCAGCCAGCCCACCTCCAGCGCGCCCCACAGGCCCAGCAGGATGGCCTCCGCAGCGTCGTGGCGCAGCGAGGTGGGGCGGGGCGCGTGGGACCAGTCGATGACCCGCCGCGCGAGCCCGTCCGCGGCGTCCTTCGCCAGCGCGCCGCTGCGC
>NZ_JBKGHJ010000775.1:0-2658 GCF_046520365.1 Corallococcus sp. 4LFB | reverse complement strand
CGCATCTTCCCGGAGGCCGTGGGCCCGGTGCGCGAGGCGGCCCGCGCGGCCGGCGTGAGGTTCCACCACGCGCCCGCGTCCGGCGCGGTGCTGCGCGCGCTGGACGTGGAGCGGGAGGACGCGCAGCGCCTCTTCCTGTCGCTCACCCTGCGGGGCGCGCTGTCCGCGGGCGTGCGCATGGGCGTCATCGGCACGCATGAGTCCCACCAGGTACAGCACGCGGCCACGCCGCTGCTGGATGCCGTCCTGGAGCAATGCGAGTCCTTGGGCGTGGAGGACCTGGCCCAGCCCGCGCCGCTCTGGGACCTGGTGGGCGCCACCCACGACCGGCTGTACTCCCGGCTGTTCCAGTCCTGAAACCCGACACGAAAGGAATCGCGACATGCACGACGACGACCACCGCGGCCATGGGCAGGACGGGCACGAGCACACGCACGAGGACTGGGACCACCCGGGCCACTTCGACGCGCGCGACAAGCCGCACCGGCGGGACTATTCCCAGCGCGCCTTCACCATTGGCATTGGCGGCCCGGTGGGCAGCGGCAAGACGGCGCTGGTGCTGGCGCTGTGCAGGAAGCTGCGCGACCGGTACCGCCTGGGCGTGGTGACCAACGACATCTTCACCCGGGAGGACGCGGAGTTCCTGGTGCGCAACCAGGCCCTGCCCCCGGAGCGCATCAAGGCGGTGGAGACGGGCGGCTGCCCCCACGCGGCCATCCGCGAGGACATCAGCCACAACCTGCTCGCGCTGGAGCAGCTGATGGAGGAGCTGCACCCGGAGCTGCTCATCGTGGAGAGCGGCGGCGACAACCTGGCCGCCCAGTACAGCCGCGAACTCGCGGACTACACGGTCTACGTCATCGACGTGGCCGGCGGGGACAAGGTGCCTCGCAAGGGCGGGCCGGGAATTACGCAGTCGGACCTTTTGATCATCAACAAGACGGACCTCGCACCGCACGTGGGGGCGGACCTGGGCGTGATGGAGCGCGACGCCCGGAGGATGCGCGGCGAGGGCCCTTTCGTCTTCACGCAGGTCACACGGGATGTCGGTGTGGATGCGGTGGTGGGCCACCTGCTGGACGCCTGGCGGCGAAGATAGCCACCGGACGAACGGCCCTTTCCGCTGGCACCCGCCCGGCGCCCGCGGGCGGGTTGTGTCAGGGTGCCCGCCGTGGAACTCCTGGAGCGGGCACGTGTGGAGTGGGTCGCGGCAGCGGTCGGCCTTGTCGTGGGCACTTCGATGGTGTTCGTGCCCTATGAGTTCGGCGCCGTCCTCTTTCAGTTCATCTATCCGCACATCCGGCTGCTGGGGAGCGTGCTCCTCGTCGGCGCGGGGATGATGCTCGTCGCGCTCATGTACCCGGCCTGGCCCGCCTTCGTGGGCCGGGTGGGGCGCGCGTTCGTGCTGGCGGCGCTGGCGGTCTACTGGTGGAGGGTCTGCGTCCTGTCCGTGGGCCCCACGGGCACCGTCCTCTACCTGCTGCTGATGGCCCTGTTCGTCACGGAGCGGCTCACCCTGCGCCGGGGCCAGGGCCTGCTGCTGGTGTTCCTGTCCAGCGTGGCGCTGTGCTTCGGGGCGCTGATGGTCTGGGTGCCCCAGGACTTCGTGCGCTTCGGCCTGGCGGCGATGGGGCCCTATGTGCGGTGGGTGGGGGTTCTCTTCGTCCTGCTGGGGACGCTGCTCGCCGTGGCGCTGTGGCGCCGCAAGCCGCTCCCGTGCCGCCTGGCGCTGGCGGGCCTGGCCCTGCTGTTCCTGAACATGACGGCCGGGGTGGCGTCGCGGCGCTCGTGGGCGGGGATGGGCGTGTACGCCGTGTTGACGCTGACGTGCGCGCTGGTGGCGGGGGTGCGCCGGTGGCCGGCGCTGGAGGGGTCCGCCTGGCGGCTGCTCCGCGGCATGGCGCTGGCGTCGGTGGTGCCCATCGTGGGCGTGGGCGCGGTGGCGTCGTACCTGGCGCAGAAGGCGCTGGAGGCGGAGCTGCACGGCAAGGCGCAGCAGGCGGTGGCCGCGGAGACGGCGTGGCTGGAGCAGACGGCCGCCCTGGCGAGCTCGCTGTTGCGCGTGTACAGCCAGGGGCCGGGCTTCCTCTCCCTGGTGCGGGAGGGCAACCGCGAGGGCATCCGGGAGCGGCTGGCGCTGCTGGAGGGCCAGTCCGGGCTGTTCGACGCGGCCTGGCTGCTGGATGAGGCCGGCGACACGCTGATGCCCTCCGTGCGGCTCAACCGGGCGAACGGCAACTTCGCGCACCGCGCCTACTTCCAGGACGCGGTGAAGGGCGGCGCCGAGGTGCGGCTGTCGCGGCCCTTCGTCACCCGTTCCGGTGAGCCGTACATCGTCTTCACCGTGCCCATGGACCTGGGCGCCGGCCGGCGCGCCTTCCTGGTGGGCGGGCTGTCCCTGCGGCGGTTGGGGTTGCAGCCGACGCTCGCCTCGCCCGGCTACCAGGTGGAGATCTTCGACCACCGGGATGGCAGCCTCCTGCGTGAGACGGAGCGGGGGGACGTGCTCTCCCGGGCGCCGGTGCTGGACCTGGTCAGGCCGGACGCGCTGAAGCGGCCGGAGGGCCTGCTGGAGGTTTTCGACGACACGGGGCGCCGGATGGTGGTGGCGCACGCGCGGGTGGAGGGCACGCCGTGGACGGTGGTGGTGACGGCGCA
>NZ_JBKGHJ010000774.1:0-2665 GCF_046520365.1 Corallococcus sp. 4LFB | reverse complement strand
TGGGGGAGGGTGACTTCCCGGGCGCCATCGACGGCGTGAAGCGCCTGCTGGTGGACGAGCCCTCGGACCTGGACGCGCTCCTGACGCTGGGCAACCTGTACTCGCTCACCGGCCGCATCAGCGAGGCGCGCGACACGTTCGGGCAGGCGCTCCAGCGCGAGCCGCTGTGCGTGGAGGCGCGCATCTTCGGCGGGGTGGCGGCGATGCAGGCGGGGAGCCTGGCCGAGGCGCGCTCCGAGCTGGCCAAGGCCCTGTTCCTGGAGCCCACGCTGGCCATCGGGCACTACCTGCTGGCCCAGGTGCAGGAGCGCACGCAGGACTTCGAGTCTGCCCGGCGCAGCTACCGCAACGCCGTCGCGCAGCTGAAGTACCCGCAGCGCCCGCTGGCGGGGCACTACCCGGAGATGCTCGACTCCGCGGAGTCCATCTCCCGCGCGGCCCGCTATGCGCTGGCCGCGCTGGAGGAGCAGCCGGGCTGAAGGCAGGCCCGGCGCACGGCGGTCCTGCGTCAGTCCAGGGTGCCCTTGACCTGATCCAGGCTCTTGGACGGATCCAGCACCGCGCTGAACTTCTTCTGCAGGTACGTCTTCGCCTGGCCGCGCAGGAGCATGCCCGGGTCGGTGCCCTCACCGGACACGGCCTTGTCGGTGATGACGAAGCTGGCGTCCAGGTTGATGCCCATGACCTTGCCGGCGAGCTTCGCGCCCTCGTCGCCCTGCCAGTCGGACTTCACGCCGTACTTGCTGCCCCAGTACTGCAGGAGCTGCTCGACGCGCTTCTTGACCTCGTCCTTGGGAAGGTTGTGGGGGACCTCGAACTTCAACATGCCCATGGCGTGACTCCTGTTTCCGCGAAAGGGGTGCGTCCGCCCGGTTTAGTGACACCGGGCCGGAAAGGGAACCGCCGTCTTCGGGGGGATGTCCACCGGCGGCCTACCGGGCGGCCTTGCGGCGGGGCTTGCCCGCCTTCGCCGTGCCGGGCTCGGTGCTGGGGCCGGGTGTCCCGGGCGGGGTGCCCCAGCGCGCCAGGTACGGCGCCAGGTCGAACTTCTCCGCGGTGCGCAGGGAGCTCATGGGCCGCACCTTCCCAATCACCGGGCGCTCCTGGAAGGGCCGGTCGTGCAGCCCCAGGACCCACATGAAGTTGCTGACGCTCGCGGGGTCGCGGCCGTCCACCGCGTAGGTGTCGTTGAGCCTGGAGATGCGGGCCAGCGCCTCCTCTGGCGTGGGGCTCCACTCCAGGATCTTCTTCCCCCAGAGCATGCGCAGGTAGTTGTGGATCCGCCCGCGCTCCCGCAGCTCGCGCTGGGACGCGTTCCAGAGCGCGTCCTGCGTGCGGCCCTGCTCCAGGTCCTCGAAGGAGTAGCGGTGCGGGCGCGGATCCTCCCGGTGGCGGGAGAGCGTCTCGCGCGCCCAGGGGGGCAGGGAGTCCACGCTCAGCTGCTTCGGGCCGGGCGTGTGGAAGCAGTAGTTGAAGCCCAGCTCGCGGCGCACGAGCAGCTCCTCCACGAAGGCCTGCACCGCCGGGTGGTCCTTGCCCTTCGCCGCGATGGCCGCGCGCGCCGCCTCGCCCGGGAAGAGGTTGCCCCAGTGGAAGTACGGCGACAGGTTGGACTGCTGGCCCAGGCCCGGATCATTCCGGCCGGTGTCGTAGCCCTCCAGCCGCTCGTGGAGGAACGCGTCCAGGGCCTTCAGGCCCGCCTTGCGGCCGCCGCGCTCGGCCAGGGGCTTCACGGAATGATCCACCGCGAACGCGTCCAGCGCGGCCCGCGCCTTCACCGCGTCGGACAGCTCGAAGTCCGGCTGGAGCTTCGCGCCGGACACGCGCGGCTTGCGAACGGGCAGCGTGCGCTCCAGGTACTCCGGCCACAGCTTGCGCAGCTTGGGGCGCAGCGCGTACGCGCCCACCTGGGCCGCGGGGATGCGCTGCATGGGCACCACGCAGGACGCGTCCACCGCGACGAGCGGCACGCGCAGCGCCTTCGCAGCGCCGCGCAGGTGGCCCGGGATGATGTACGTGGGGAACAGGTCCGACACGACGGCCGCCGCGCGCCTGCCCAGGCTCGCGAGCCGGGGCTTGTGCTCCTTCTTCGTGCGCGGCAGCTCCAGCCAGTACGGCAGGCCGCGCGCGGCGCAGCCCTTCGCCATGTCCGCCATGCCCTCCAGCGCCCACGCGTGGAGCCGCTCCGACGCGTAGGGGTAGTCCGGGCGGAGGGCCTGGTAGACGACGACGGGCAGGCCCAGGTGGTTGCCCAGCGCGATGGTGGCGTCCAGCGCGTGGTTCTCCTCCCAGCGATGGTTCACCATGCACCAGTAGAGGACGAAGTCGCGCTGTCCCTGGGGGAAGGGTGCGTCGTTCACCGCCTGGATGCGCGCGGAGTCGACGCCGAGTTCGGACCACGAGAGGCCTTCGGGCATGGGCCCGCGAGAATCTTCGACGCGCGGCGGAAAACCAACACGCCCGCACGGGTTGTGGTTTTCTGCCGGACGGCCGGACCCAAGGAGCCCCACGCGTGTCACACCGTCGAACCTGGAACCTCCCTGTCACCGTCCTCGCCGTCGCGCTGATGCTGCCGGGCCTCGCGCTGGCGCAGGCGGGTGGCACGGGCGTGTACCCGGCGCCGCAGCCGCCGCCTCCTCCCGCGCCGGGCATGTACCCGGCGCCG
>NZ_JBKGHJ010000773.1:0-2667 GCF_046520365.1 Corallococcus sp. 4LFB | reverse complement strand
CCAACGCGATGCTGCCCGAGCCCACGCCAGCGGGCCGGGGTGCGCTGGTGGGCGCGGCGGGGCGCGTGCTGTCGTCCGTGGAGACCGCGCGGCTCGTGTTCTCGCGGGATGCCAGCGCGGCGGACGTGGTGCGGGCGCGGCTGACCGCGGCGGGACGGCGATAGCGCAGGGCTCGCGCTTGCCCCGCGTCTGCGTTACAGCGGGCGTGGGAGGCGGATGACGGTGGCTGAGACGCGGGTGCCTTTGACGGTGATCGCTGGGCCCACGGCGTCGGGGAAGACGGCGCTGGCCATCGCCTGGGCTCGCGCCGCGGGCGGGGAGATCGTCAGCGCGGACTCGCAGCAGGTGTACCGCGGCTTCGACATCGGCACCGCCAAGCCTTCCGCCGAGGAGCTGGCCGCCGTGCCGCACCACCTGGTCTCCTGCGTGGATCCGCTGGCGGCCTTCTCCGCCGCTGAATTCCAGCGCCGCGCCGACGCGGCCATCGCGGACATCGCCTCCCGGGGCCGGCCGGTGTTCGTCGTCGGCGGCACCGGACTGTACCTGCGCGTCCTCCTGCACGGCGTGGTGGACGCACCCGGTGCCCTGCCTTCGCTGCGCGCGGAGCTGGAGGCGCTCGCGGCGGAGCAGGGGAGGGAGGCCGTGCACCGCCGGCTGGCCGAGGTGGATCCGGAGACCGCGGCGAAGCTGCCCACGCAGGACCTGGTGCGCGTCGTCCGCGCGCTGGAGATCCATGCGCAGACGGGCGTCCCCGCTTCGGAGTTCCGCCGCGCGCATGCCTTCGCGCCGGACCGCCATCCCTTCCAGTTGTACGTGCTCGACCCTCCGCGCGAGGCCCTCTACGCGGCCATCAACGCGCGCACGGAGGCGCTGTTCGCGCGCGGCCTCGTGGAGGAGACGCGGGCCCTGCTGGAGCAGGGCTACGCGGACGCGGCCCCCATGCGCAGCGTCGGCTACGTGCAGGCCCGCGCCGTGGTGGAGGGCCGGATGACGCGCGAAGAGGCCATCGCCGACACCGCGCAGGAAACCCGGCGCTACGCCAAGCGGCAACTCACCTGGTTCCGCAAGGAGCCCGGCGCGGTGTTCCTCCCGCCTCCGTACGCCCGCCCCACCCCGTGATCGGGGTGGGCCACCCCGGCCCCTGCTCGCCGCTCCGCTGCATTCGCCGGGGGCCTGGATTGTTCGCACCCGGCGCCGCTCCCATCTTCCACGAGGAAACGCTTCCCCCACGTCCACTCCCGGACCGACAGGCGGCCGAGGGCCCGAGGCGGGCAGCCATCACCGTGGAGATGCCATGCGAACGAACGTCGAACGCGCGCCGGACACCCGGCCGGACCGTGCTTCCCGGGGGGCCTCGGCGATGTGGGGCGCCCCCTTCCTCCTGGGCCTGCTGACAGCGATCGCGGGTGTCGTGCTGCTGGGCGCCACCTTCTTCACCAGCATGGTCACCGTCTTCTTCGTGGGCATGATGCTGGTGATTGGCGGCGTCCTGGAGATCGCCGCCGCCGTCCGCTCCCGCGGCGAAGGCCGGGGCTCCTTCTGGTCCTTCATGCTCGGGGGCGTGCTCACCACCGTCGTCGGCATCCTCACGGTCATGTACCCGGCCGCGGGGCTCGCCTCGCTGACGCTGCTGATCGCCGGCTACTTCTTCGCCAGCGGCCTCTTCCACGTCATCACCTCCGTCATGGACCGCTACTTCCAGTGGGGATGGGACCTGGCCTACGGCCTCATCTCCCTGGTCCTGGGTATCAGCGTCATGGCCCGGTGGCCCGCGTCCTCCGTGTGGCTCGTGGGCACCCTCGTGGGGCTCGCCGTCTTCTTCCGGGGCATCTCCATGATGTCCGGCTCGCTCATGCTGCGGCGGGGGCTGCGCCACGTGGAGGCTTGAGGGCCAAGCACGGTCCCGGTGTCTGTTCACTGCGAGTGAACAAAGGATATCAGCGGGTGAACCCCGGCCCCGGGAGTCCACGGGGCCGGGTGCGCCGGCCGGACGCGGAGTCCCCGAACGCCGCCCGCGCCCCGGTTCAACACCGCCGCGCGTGGGCAGGGGTCAGGAGGCGAAGCGGTCTTCGCCGAAGGACTCCACGGCGGCGGGCCGCGAGGCTTCACGCGGCGCGGCCAGCGGGTCCGGCACGCGGCCGGTGAGCTGGCAGAGGAGGCGGTCCGGGTTCACCGGCTTGGGCAGGAAGGCCTCCGCGCCCGCGTCGAGCGCGCGCTGCCGCACGTGCGGACGGTTGAGGCCGCTCATCACCAGCACGCGCGTGTCGCGGGTGAGCGGGTGCTGCTTGAGGCCTTCACACAGGCGCAGGCCGTCCACCCAGTGCAGCACCACGTCCAGGAGGATGGCGGTGGGCGGGCGGCGGGCCACGGCGCAGAACAGCGCCAGCTCGTCCGCGAAGGACACCACGCGCGCGGTGCTCCTCCAGCAGCAGCGAGCGCTCGCGCGTGTCCGCGTCGTCGTCCACCACGTAGTACAGGTCCGGCTCCACCTCCGGGACGAACGTCGGCACGGGCTCCATCGGCGTGCGCAGCCACGAGCCCAGCACCTCCCGCACGCCGGACCAGCGCGCCGAGGACAGCAGCCCCAGCGGGGTGGGGGCGCTCAGGCCCAGCACGCCGCCGCCGTACACGCCGCCCGTCGCGTTCGTCGCGGCGCGCGCGAAGCAC
>NZ_JBKGHJ010000772.1:0-2670 GCF_046520365.1 Corallococcus sp. 4LFB | reverse complement strand
CGGGCCGGGCCATCACCGCGCACGCGCTGGCGAAGGCGGGCGCGGAGGCGTGGCCGAAGTCGGTGGGCGGCGCGCAGTGCGCGGCCCTGGTGGCGAGCCTGGAGGCGCCGGAGCTGTACGCGACCGGGATGCAGGTGGACGGGCCGGGCAAGCGCTCCATCCTGGTGGGCCACCGCAACGTGGGCCCGCTGTACCTGCGGGCGTACGCGATGGACGTGGAGGCCCGGCTCGCGAAGCCCGACCCGGACCTGTCGCTGTTCGCCTCCGACGCGGAGGTGCTCCGGCTGGTGGCGTCGCGCAAGCCGGACGCCGCGTGGAGCACGGCCCTTCCTCCCACGCCCGACTTCCAGCGGCACCAGACCTTCGTGACGCCGCCGGCGCTCAAGCCGGGCGCGTACGTCATCGTCATGTCCACGCGCGAGGACTTCGCGAAGAAGGACAGCAAGCTCCTCTCCCTGCCGATGTCCGTGTCCAACTGGGCGATGACGGTGCGCAAGGCGGACCCCCACCAGGCGGAGCTCCACGTCGTGGACGGGGCCACGGGGGCGGGCGCTCCGAACGTGGAGGTGCGGCTGGTGAAGCCGGACTACCGCACGCGCCGCTTCAGCGTCGTCAGCCGCCGCACCGACGCGAATGGCGACCTGGTGCTGGAGGGCAAGGACTCCGACCGCTACGAGGACATGCAGCTGGTGGTGGGGAGGGGCAGGGGCGCGATGGTGTTCCCGGGCTCGGTGTACCTGTCCCCCCTCTACGAGCCGTCCCCGCGGGACCAGACGCTCATCTACACGGACCGCGCCGTCTACCGTCCCCAGCAGAAGCTGCTGTGGAAGGTGGTGGCCTACCGCCCGGAGGAGCTGTCGAAGCGCTACCGCGTCCTGCCGGACTCGCCGGTGACGGTGTCGCTCGTCGACCCCAACGGCCAGGAGGTGGCGAAGCGCGAGGCGCGCACCAACACGTTCGGGTCGGTGGCGGGAGAGTTCGACCTTCCGTCGGGGCGGCCGCTGGGCCAGTGGACCGTGCGCACCAGCCCCAACGGCTACGCGGGCGTGCGCGTGGAGGAGTACAAGCGGCCCACCTTCGAGGTGACCCTGAAGGACGCGCCGGAGGCGCTGCGGCTCAACCGGCGCGCCAGCTTCCAGGGCGAGGCGCGCTACTACTTCGGCCTGCCGGTGACGCGCGGCGCGGTGAAGTGGCGCGTGTCGCGTGAGCCGGTGCTGCCCCGCTGGTGGTTCTGGGAGCGCGTCCCGGCCACCACGGAGCTGGTGGCCTCCGGGACGGCCTCGGTGGGCGAGGACGGTGGCTTCACCGTGGCGTTCACCCCGGAGGCGGATGAGCGGCTCGCGAAGGCGCAGGGCATGTCGTGGCGCTACCGCGTGGAGGCGGACCTGACGGACGAGGGCGGGGAGACGCGCTCCGCGAGCCGTTCCTTCCGTCTGGGCTTCGTGTCCGTGGAGGGCCGGGTGGAGTCCGACGTGGGGTTCGTCCGCGAGGACTTCCCGTCGGAGGTGCGGCTCATCCGCGCGAACCTGGATGGCGCGCCGCAGGCCGGCCCGGGCCGCTGGCGGCTCGTCGCCTTGAAGGCTCCGGCCCGCCCGCTGATGCCGTCGGAGGTGCCGGTCGAAGCGCCCCGGCCCCTGGACGCGGACGCGCGGGAGCCCAAGGAGGTGTCCCCCACGCCGGGTGACGCGCTCAAGCCGCGCTGGGACGCGTCTACGACGTGGAGCAGACGCTGCGACGCTGGGACGACGGCGCGGAGGTGGCGCAGGCGGCGGTGACGCATGGCGCGGACGGGGTCGCCGCCGTGAAGCTGCCGGCGCTGCGCGCGGGGGCGTACCGCCTGCGCTACGAGACGACGGATGCGTTCGGCCAGAAGGCCACCGCGCAGCGGGACTTCGTGGTGGCGGGGGTTCGTGCCCCGGCGGGGTTGCCGGCGGTGCTGGCGGCGGAGCGTGCCTCCGTGCGCGTGGGCGAGGTGGCGCGCTTGATGGTGGCCTCCGGCTTCGAGGGCCAGCCGCTGGTGATGGACGTGTACCAGGGGCGCCAGCGCGTGGAGCACCGCCTGCTGACGGCGGGGCAGGGGCGCGCGGTGGTGGAGCTCCCTGTGACGGAGGCCTGCGGGGCGGCTTCACGGTGGTGCTCTCCATGGTGCGCGACTGGCAGGCGCTGAACTTCCAGCAGACGGTGTCCGTGCCCTTCGACGACAAGGAGCTCAGCCTGGAGTTCGCCACGTTCCGCGACACGCTGCGGCCCGGCGCGAAGGAGACCTTCCGCGTCACGGTGAAGGGGCCGAAGGGCGCGAAGCTGGAGGCGGGGGCCGCGGAGCTGCTCGCGTACATGTACGATCAGTCGCTGAACGCCTTCGGGCCGCACACGCCGCCCCAGGTGGCGCAGCTGTATCCGCAGCAGACCCTCTACGTGGACTTCCGCGCGTCCGGTGGCGTCTCCGGCGCGGACTGGCTCTTCGACGAGCTGGGCCGGGGCCGGCCCTCCGCGCCGGAGCCTTCCGACGACACGCTGAAGTTCGGGGACGGCTACGGGCTGGGCGGGCCGGGCTACCGCAACTTCTACGGAGGGGGGCGCCGCATGCGCGCCATGGCCGCGAAGCCCGGGGCCGTCCAGCGGGAGTCGGCCGACGCACCGCCTCCGCCGCCTCCGCCGCCGTCGCCCGCG
>NZ_JBKGHJ010000771.1:0-2670 GCF_046520365.1 Corallococcus sp. 4LFB | reverse complement strand
CTCGCGTCGCGCGAGGCGGCGGAGGCGGCGCGCGAGCGGGGCGCCCCGGGCACGGCGGGGCCCGGGCGCTGGGAGGACATCTTCACGCACCTGGGCGTGGGCGTGGCGGTGATGGGCGCGGAGGACAGCACGTTCATGGCGGCGAACCCCGCGCTCGCGCGCATGCACGGGCAGCCCGCCGAAGCGCTGAAGGGCCTGAAGCTGGAGGACCTGGTGGCGCCCGAGTCCCGTGGCGCGCTGCCCCGGCACATGGCCGCCGCCAGCTCCAAGCCGTTCCACGAATACGAAGCGCTGCACCTGCGCCGCGACGGCAGCCGCTTCCCCGCGTTCGTGCACGTGACGTCCCTGCGGGACGCGACGGGCCGCCGCGTGGGCCGCGCCGCCACGGTGCTGGACATCACCCAGCGCCGTCAGGCGGAGGCCGAGCGCCAGCGCCTGCTGGCCACCATCGAGGCGGAGCGCGCGCGGCTGGCGGCGGTGCTGGACCAGCTCCCCGCGGGCGTGCTCATCGCGGAGGCGCCCAGCGGCCGGCTGCTGCTGGGCAACCGCGCGCTGGAGTCGCTGCTGGGCCATCCGTTCCGGCCCTCGGCCAGCCTCGCGGACTACGAGTCGTCACACCAGATCTTCTCCGCGGAGAACGAGCCGCTGGCGGACGACGCGTGGCCCATGGCCCGCGCGCTGCGCACCGGCGAGACGCGCCAGGCGGAGCCGCTCCAGGTGCTCCGGCCGGACGGCACCACCGCGCACCTCCTGGGCTCCAGCGCGCCCGTGCGCGACCGGGACAACCAGATTGTCGCGGGCGTCGTCACGCTGGTGGACGTCACCGAGCGCCGCCGCGCGGAGGAGGCCGCGCGGGAAGCGGCGCAGTTCGGCGAGCGGCTCATCGCCATCGTCAGCCACGACCTGAGAAACCCCCTCAACGCCATCCAGCTGTCCGTCACCAGGCTCCTGCACGGCGACGCGCTCCAGGAGCGCGACCGCAAGGCGGTGTCCCGCATCGCGCGCTCCGGCGAGCGCATGGCGCGGATGATTTCGGAGCTGCTCGACTTCACCCGCAGCCGGCTGGGCGGCGGCATCCCCATCGAGCGGGTGCCCGGCGACGTGCGCATGGTGGTGCGCCAGGCGGTGGAGGAGCTGGAGGCGGCGTGGCCGGAGCGCTCGCTCACGCTGAACGTGGGCTCCGGCCGCTACGACGGCGCCTGGGACGCGGACCGGCTGCTCCAGGTGGTCAGCAACCTGGGCGGCAACGCGCTCCAGTACAGCCCGCCGGACTCCCCCGTGCGCTTCTCGCTGACGGACGCGGACGCGCACGTGGTGCTGGAGGTGCAGAACGGCGGAGACCCCATCCCCCCGGACCTGCTGCCGCGCCTGTTCGACCCCTTCCGGCGCGGCGCGGGCGGCAACACGCACGGCGGCCTGGGGCTGGGGCTCTACATCGTCGAACAGGTGGTGAAGGGCCACGGGGGCCGCATCGAGGTGCGCTCGCGCGCGTCCGAGGGCACCGTCTTCCGCGTCGTCCTGCCCCGCGAGCCGGCGTCGCCCGCGGTCCCGGCTCAGTAGGCGGCGGCTAACTGCGACTGCGAGCGGAACGGCTCCAGCGCGCGCATCAGGTCGTCCAGGTCCAGCGGCTTGGGGATGGACGCCCGGATGCCCTGGGGCACGGGGCGGGTGGCGCCCGCGCCCGACACGACGATGACGGGCAGGTTCTTGAGGCGCGGCTCCTTCTGCACGCGCTCCATCAGCTCCCAGCCGCTCATCACCGGCATCATCAGGTCCAGCAGCATCACGTCCGGCATGGGGCCGCGCTTGAGGCGCTCCCAGGCGTTCAGGCCGTTGCCGGCGACCTCCACGGCGAATCCTTCCAGCGTGAGGAACTCCTCCAGCATCTCACGGCTGTCGACATGGTCTTCCACGAGGAGGATGAGGCTTCGCATGGCTGGGGGGAGCCTCCCTCCGTCCGGCCACGGCCGCAAAGACCCCGTGTCCAGGGAACGTCCAACCCTGGACGCTAGGCCACGTGCAATGTGCGGCCGGCGCCAGTCCGGGTGCCCGCCAGGGCAGGCGGGCGCTCCGGACCCGGGGCCCATCCCGGAAAAAGCGGATGGGGCCTCCCCCTTCCAGGCGCCAGGGCGCGGAAGGCGAAGGCCCCACCGGGGACCGCGGCTCCAGGGGCTGTTCAGCCCTGGTACTGGTGCACGGACATGATGGGGTAGTTCATCGACGTGAGGCTGATGCGCTGCGAGCCGTCCGAGTTCACGTTGTTGGAGCCGATGAACTGGGGCTTGCCGTCCTTCCAGCCCGCGAACATCACCACGTGCTGGCCGCTGCCCACCCTCATGGAGACGACGTCGCCGGGCTTCGCGTCCTTCAGGTCCACGCGCTTGAAGTTCGGGTCGCGGTCCAGGTTCCCCTGGAGCGTCATCACGGACGCGCTGTGCTGGCTGTCCTTGATCTGCCCGGCCTGCTCCAGGCACGCGGAGACGAAGTTGGCGCAGTTGACGTTGTTGGGGACCCAGTCCTCCATGTCCGCGCCCACGCCGCTCTGCTCCAACTTCAGCGAGCCGGCGTTCTTGCCCATGTGCGACATCGCGATGTCGAACGGGCTGCCACCGGGGCCCCGCGTGCCCGGGCCCGCGCCGCCCGGAGGCGCCGTCACGTTGCCCGCGCCGC
>NZ_JBKGHJ010000770.1:0-2682 GCF_046520365.1 Corallococcus sp. 4LFB | reverse complement strand
AGGGTGAAGCCCTCGCGGGGGTGCGCCAGGTGCTCGCGGGTGGTGACGTGCTGCCCGCCGCGCGCGTGCGCGAGCACCTCGCCCGCATCCCCGAAGGCACCACCTTCCTCAACGGCTACGGCCCCACGGAGAACACCACCTTCTCCACGACGTTCACCCTACATCCCGACTCGGTGGTGGCCGGTGCAGTGCCCATTGGCCGGCCCGTCTCCAACTCCACTGCCTACGTACTCGACTCGCACCTGTGTCCGGTCCCCGTGGGCGTCGCGGGTGAGGTGTACGTCGGTGGCCAGGGCCTTGCCTGGGGCTACCTCCACCTCCCGGACCTGACCGCGGAGCGCTTCGTCCCCCACCCCTTCGCTTCCAGTCCAGGCGAGCGCCTCTACCGCACGGGCGACAAGGCTCGCTGGCGAGAGGACGGCACGCTCGACTTCCTGGGCCGCGTCGACTTCCAGGTGAAGGTGCGCGGCTTCCGCATCGAACTGGGTGAAATCGAAGCGGCCCTGCGTGCATTCCCGGGCGTCAACGAGGCCGTTGTCGTGGCCCGGGGCGCGGACGCGGACAAGCGCCTCATCGGCTACGTCACCGCGCGCGAAGGCCATGCGCTGGACTCCGACGCCCTCAAGGCCCACCTCCGGCGGAACCTGCCGGAGTACATGGTGCCCTCCGCGTTCCTCGTGCTGGACGCGCTGCCCCTCAACGCGAACGGCAAGGTGGACCGGCGGGCCCTCCCGGAACCGGGGGAAGCCTCGCGCGCCGTCAACTTCGTCGCACCGCGCACCCCCACCGAGGAGAAGCTGGCCGCCCTCTTCGCCGAAGTCCTCCGGGTGGAGCGCGTGGGCATCCACGATGACTTCTTCGCGTTGGGAGGCCACTCGCTCCTGGCCACCCAGCTCGTCTCGCGCGTGCGAACCACGCTGGGGCTGGAGCTGCCACTGCGGACGCTCTTCGAGGCGCCCACCGTGGGCGCCCTCGCGACGAAGCTCGCCGACACGCGGCCCGCGGCGGTCCGGCTGCCTCCGCTTCGGCCCGTGTCCCGAGCAGGAGCCATTCCGCTCTCCTTCGCCCAGCGTCGCCTCTGGTTCCTGGATCAGCTCACCCCGGGAGATGCGTCGTACAACATTCCCGCGGCGCTCCGGCTGAAGGGCCGCGTGGACGTGGAGTCGTTGCGCCGCGCCTTCGAGGCCCTGGTCGCCCGCCACGAATCCCTGCGCACCACCTTCCATGCGCATGAAGGAGAGGCCACGCAGCACGTCCACCTGCCGGACGCGTGGATGTTGCCGCTCGTGGACCTGTCGTCGCGGCCTGAAGCGCAGCGCGAAGCCGAAGCCCGGCGCCGGATCGCGAAGGAAGCGAGCCAGCCCTTCCATCTGGATCAAGGCCCGCTGCTGCGCACGACCCTGGTGCGGCTGGGCGAGCAGGAGCACCTGTTGGCCGTGACGATGCACCACATCGTCTCCGACGGATGGTCCATGGGCGTGCTCGTCCGGGAGCTGGTCGCCTTCTACGAGGCTTTCAGTACGGGCCGGAGCCCATCGCTCGCGCCACTGCCCATGCAGTACGCGGACTTCGCGGAGCGGCAGCGCCAGTGGCTCCAGGGCGAGACGCTGGACGCGCAGCTCGGCTACTGGAAGCAGCAGCTCTCGGGGGCGCCGGCCGCGCTGGAGCTGCCCACGGACCGCCCGCGTCCGCCCGTCCAGTCGCACCGGGGCGCCAGGGTGGACGTGCGCATTCCCTCGGAGGTTGCCCACGCGCTCAAGGCGCTGGCGGGACGTGAAGGTGCCACGCCCTTCATGGTGCTGCTCGCCGCCTTCCAGCTGCTGCTGTCGCGCTACGCCGCCCAGGATGACGTCAGCGTGGGTTCGCCCATCGCGGGCCGCACCCAGGCGGAGACGGAAGGCCTCATTGGCTTCTTCGTCAACACGCTCGTCCTCCGCACGCGCGTGAAGCCGGAGGACTCCTTCCGGAAGCTGCTCGCCCAGGTGCGCGGCACGACGCTCGCGGCCTTCGAGCACCAGCACGTGCCCTTCGAGAAGCTCGTGGAGGTCATCCAGCCTGTGCGGGACGCAAGCCGCAGCCCGCTCTTCCAGGTGATGTTCGCCCTGCAGAACACGCCCACCGAAGCGCTCCAGCTTCCGGGCCTCTCCTTGCAGCCTCTGCCCCTGGAGGCCCACTTCGCGAAGTTCGATCTCTCCCTCGCGCTGCAAGAACTCCAGGAGGGAATGGTTGGCACGCTGGAGTACGCGACGGACCTGTTCGACGCGGCGACCATCCAGCGGATGGCGGGCCACTTCGGCGTGTTGCTGGAGGCTATCGCGCAGAGGCCAGACACGCGGCTGAGCGATCTGCCGCTGCTCACTGACGCCGAGCGCCAGCAACTCCTCGTCGAGTGGAACCCGGCTGTCACGGAAGCCCAGCGTGAGCCCAGCATCCCCGCGATGGTGGAAGCCCAGGTGCGCCGCACGCCGGACGCGCTGGCTGTCATCACGCCCGAGCGGCAGCTGACGTACCGCGAGGTGGACGCGAAGGCGAATCAGCTCGCCCACCGTCTGCGTGGCCTGGGCGTCGGGCCCGAGGTCCGCGTGGGCCTCTGTGTCGAGCGCACCGAAGACCTCGTCATCGGAGCCCTCGGCATCCTCAAGGCCGGTGGCGCCTACGTGCCGCTGGACCCCAGCTACCCGC
>NZ_JBKGHJ010000076.1:0-22565 GCF_046520365.1 Corallococcus sp. 4LFB | reverse complement strand
CGCCGGGCGTGCGCGCGGCCTGCTCCGCGAAGAGGGCGGGCAGGGACGCCTCGCGCGGGTAGGGGACGGCGGCTCCCGTGCCCAGCTCCAGCAGGCGCTGGCGCTCCGCCTCGCTGATCAACGGCAGCGTGGCCACGGGCCGCTCCGGCTCCGCGACCGCGGCCTCCAGCAGGCGCGTGTAGTGCTCCGCGAAGCGCGCCACCGTGGCCGCGTCGAAGAGGTCGGTGCTGTACTCCCAGAGCCCCACGAGCCCCTCCGGCGTCTCGCGCAGGAAGACGGTGAGGTCCATACGCGACACGCCCGGCTCGAAGTCCAGCTCGGACGTCTTCAAGCCCTCCAGCTCCAGCGCGGGCACGGCCGAGTGCTGGAGCGTGAAGAACACCTGGAACAGCGGCGGGCGGCTCAGGTCGCGCTCGGGCTGGAGCGCGTCCACCAGCTGCTCGAAGGGCACGTCCTGGTGCGCGTACGCGTCCAGGCACGTCTTGCGCACGCGGCGCAGCAGCTCCCCGAAGCCGAGCGAGCCTTCCCCCTGCACGCGCAGGGGCAGCGTGTTGATGAAGAATCCGATGAGGGGCTCCACCTCCTGGCGCGTGCGGCCGGAGATGGGCGACCCGATGACGAGGTCGTCCTGGCCGCTGAGCCGCGAGAGCAGCAGGTGCATGCCGCCCAGCAGCGCCATGAACAGCGTCACGCCTTGCTTGCGGCACAGCGCCTCCAGCGCCTTCCCCAGCTCCGGCGGAAGCGCGTGGCGGTGCACCGCGCCGCGCGTGGACTGCGCGGCGGGCCGCGGCCGGTCCGTGGGCAGCTCCAGCGCGGGGGCGCCCCGACAGCTGGCCCCGCCACCACTCCAGCTGCGCATCCAGGTGCTCGCCCTGGAGCCACTCGCGCTGCCACACCGCGAAGTCCGCGTACTGCACGGGCAGCGCGGGGAGCGCGGGCGTCGTGCCGGCGCGGAAGGCCGCGTAGAGCGCTTGCAGCTCCCGCTCCATCACCGTGAGCGACCAGCCGTCGCAGCTGATGTGGTGCAGCATCAGGAGCAGCACGTGCTCCGCCTCCGCCAGCCGCAGGAGCCGCGTGCGCACCAGCGGCCCCGCGCCCAGGTCGAAGGGCACGCGCGCCTCCGCCTCCGCGGCCTGCCGCAGGGCCTGCTCCCGCTCGGCCGGGGGCAGCGCCTCCAGCGATTCCACGTCCAGCGGCAGGGACAGCGACGGCGCGATGCGCTGCACCGGCTGGCCGTCCACGACGGCGAAGGTGGTGCGCAGCGCTTCGTGCCGCTCCACCAGCACGGCCAGGGCGCGCTCCAGCGCGGGGACGTCCAGCGCGCCGGTGAGCCGCGCGAAGTACGGGACGTTGTAGGAGATGCCTCCGGGCGTGAGCTGCTCGATGAACCACATGCGCTGCTGCCCGAAGGAGAGGGGCAGCCGCGCGTCGCGGGAGACGGGCACCACGGGGGGCGCTCGACGACGGGACCTCGCCGGGGACTTCGGCGCGGGGGCGGAAGGGGGGCCGGGGTGCTCGGTCGTCATGTCGCGCTCGGGGGGAAGGCGGGGATGGGGCCGCCCTCATGGGGCGGCGCGGCTCAAGCGGTCTGCTCCTGGAGCAGCTCGTCGCACAGCGTGGCCACGGCCCGGAGCGTGTCGAACAGCTCCACCATGGACACCTCCACGCCCAGCTCGCTCTCGATGCGATTGGACAGGACCGTGGCCATCAGGGAGTTGCCGCCAATCTCCAGGAAGTGGTCCTCCGGGCGCACGACCTCCACGCCCAGCAGCTCCTTCCACCACGCCGCGAGCTTCGCTTCCGTGTCGCGGGTGGAGGTCTCTTCAGGGCTCTGATTCAAGGCCGTTGCTCCCGTCCGCTCACGCGGGCTTCATCCGCTCGCGCAGCAGGTACTTGCGCACCTTGCCGGTGGCCGTCTTGGGCATTTCGTCGATGAGGTCCAGGCGGTCCGGCCAGTACTGGTTGGACATGCCCTGCTGCTTGAGGTGTTCGCGCAGCTCGTTGAGCGTCGGCGGGGCTTCTCCCTCGCGCACGACGACGACGGCGCACACCCGCTCGCCGCCAATCTTGTCGTCCGAGTGCGCGACGACGGCGACCTCCTTCACCTTCGGGTGCGAGTACAGCGCGGACTCCACCTCCACCACGGGGATCTTGTACCCGTACCGGAAGATGACGTCCTTCAGCCGCCCCACGATGCGGATGCCGCCGCGCCCGTCGTCGCGCGCCAGGTCGCCCGTGTCGAACCAGCCCTCCGCGTCCACCGCCGCGGCGTACACGTCGTCGCGCTTGAAGTAGGTGAGGCACTGGCTGGCGCCCCGCACCAGCAGCCGCCCCGTCCCGTCCGGATACGGCGTGCCGTCCTCCGCGAGCGCGGGGACGATCTTCGTCTCCATCCACGCCACTGCCCGCCCGTCGCTCTGGCTGGGCCAGTCCGGCGGGTCCTCATGGCGCGTGATGGTGACCGCGCCGTTCTCCGTCATGCCCCACAGCGTGTGCAGCCGCACGCCGAACACCTCGCGCACCGCCGCGATGAGGTGCGGCGGCACCGGGATGGAGCCCGTGGCCAGCTGCCGGAGCGAGGACGTGTTCCGCTGGCGCTTCTTCTGCAACGCGATGAGGTTCATCAGGTACGTGGGGATGCCGTAGGTGAACGTGACGCCGTGCTCCTCGAAGAGCCTGAGCGTCAGCTCGGGGTCGCCCACGTCCATGTAGAGGGCCGTGGCGCCCAGCAGCATGGGCATGAGGTACGAGTACGTGAACCCCGTGGAGGCCGTCAGCAGCGACGGCAGCGCCACCACGTCCGTGCCGTCGATGCCCAGCGTGTCGCAGAGCGCGCGCGTGATGCCGTAGTTCGTGTTGTGCGAATGCACCACGCCCTTGGGCTCGCCCGTGGTGCCGGACGTGTAGAGGATGTTGCACACGTCGTCCGCGGCCGCCGGGGCCACGCCCTCCAGCGACGCCTCCTGCTCCCACTCCCGCTCGACGAAGTGGCGCTCGAAGTCCCGCTCGCCTGCCTGGAGGTCGGCGTTGCTACCGAGCAGCACCCGGTGGCGCAGGGACGGCAGCGCCGCCGCGATGTCACGCGCCATGTCCCGGTGCGAGTGCCCCGTCCACGACGTGGGCCCCACGTACACGGCCGCCTCCGTGCGCCCCAGGATGAACTCCACCTCGCGCCGCCGGTAGTCCGGCGGGATGGGCGCGATGACCGCCCCCAGCCGCGCGCACGCCAGCGCCAGCGCCGTGAAGTGCCACCCGTTGGGCAGCTGCACCGCGACGATGTCCTCGCGCCCCACGCCCAGCTCGCGCAGGCCCAGCGCGAAACGATCCATGTATCGCGCCAGCTCCGCGTACGTCAGCCGCGTGATGTCTTTGGAAAAATACCGTGCGGCGATGATCGCGGTCTTCTCCGGGTGCGCCTGGACGCAGCGGCGCAGATCGTCAACCACCGTGGTGTCACGCCACCAACCCTTTCGGCGGTATTCCGAACCCTTCTCCAACGCCGCTGAGTTATGGAAGCGCTGCCCCATTTGAAGGTCCTCTCAGGTTGCCGCGAAGTCGGGGAATGCCTGCCGTACCGCGCGTGTAACACCGCGAGATTACCGGGCAAGACGGTTTTTTCTCGTGCGTCTATAGCTTAAGAAAATCCGCGTTGACGGCGCATGATGCGATTTCCTAGGGTGTCTCACAACAGCCGGATTTCGAGGCTGTAACAGCGACGCTACGGGCATGACTTTCTCGGCGAATCCAACGACCCCCGGGCTGTCGCATGACGCGCGGACCCCAGATGAACCCACGGCCTCCGGCGGCCCGGCGACGCCTGCCCGCCCCGGTGACGGGCCCTCGGGCGCCGCGTCGGACGCGGGGCTGGCGCTCCTGCCCCGGCGGGCGAAGCGCATCCGTCAGACCATCGTGCGGCTGGCGGCGACGCCGGCGGGCTGTCACCTGGGCGGCTCGCTGTCGATGGTGGAGATACTGGTGGCGCTGCTGGGCCGGGTGATGCGCGTGGATCCGCGCGCGCCCAGGGCCCCGGAGCGCGACCACCTCATCCTGTCCAAGGGGCACGCGGCGGCGGGGCTCTACGCGGCGCTGGCGGAGTTCGGCTTCGTGGACGTGGAGACGCTGGTGCGCGAGTACAACGCGGACGGCAGCATCTTCACCGGCCACGTCAACGCGGCGGTGCCGGGCGTGGAGTTCGCCACCGGCAGCCTGGGCCACGGCCTGGGGCTGGGCGTGGGGCTGACGCTGGCCCACGCGCTGCGCGGGGCGCCCAACCGCACCTTCGTCGTCTGCGGCGACGGGGAGATGGGCGAGGGCTCCAACTGGGAAGCGCTCCAGGTGGCGTCGCACCGCAAGCTCACGGGCCTGACGCTGATCATCGACCGCAACGGCGGGCAGAACGACGGGCCCACCGAGTCCATCCTGTCGCAGGAGGCGCTGGTGCAGCGGCTGGACGCGTTCGGCTTCCAGTCGCTGGAGGTGGACGGCCACGACCTGCCCGCCCTGTGCGCCGCGCTGGAGGCGCCCGTCGTGGGCGGCCGTCCGCGCGCCGTCGTCGCCCGGACGCGCAAGGGCGCGGGCGTGCCGATGCTCAAGGGCAAGGGGCCGCACTACGCGGTGTTCTCCCCGGACCACCTGCGCCGGGCGCTCGCGTCGATGGGGGAGGACGGCCAGTGAGCGCGTCGCTTGCCCCGGCGGTGGACCTGGCCCAGGCGCCGGAGGCGTGGCTCGCCGCGCGGCCGGAGCTGTCCAGCCGGCTGGTGTTCCGGCACGCGGCGGCGCGCTTCGCGGAGGAGGACGCGCGCGTCGTCTTCCTGGAGGCGGACCTGGGCGGCGGAGGGGACCCGTTCGAGGCGCGCCACCCGCAGCGCTACTTCAACCTGGGCATCTGCGAGGCCACCATGCTGGACATGGCGTGTGGCCTGGCGCACGGCGGGCACACCGTCATCGCGCACAGCTTCGCGGCGTTCGGCGTGATGCGCGCGTGCGAGCAGGTGCGGCTGAACCTGGCCTACGCGCGCGCCAACGTGAAGCTGGTGTGCGACTACGGCGGCGTGGCGGGCGCCTTCTTCGGCCCCACGCACCACGCCATCGAAGACCTGGCCGTGCTGCGCGCGATGCCCAACCTCATGGTGGTGTCGCCCGCGGACGGCCTGGAGACGGTGCAGGCCACGCGCGCGATGCTCGCGCACGAGGGGCCGGTGTACCTGCGGCTGGGCCGCAACCGCGTCACCCGCCTGGACCTCCAGCGTCCGCCGTTCGAGCTGGGCCGGGCCGCGCTGCTGCGCGAGGGCGAAGACGTGGGGCTGCTCGCGCACGGCGAGGTGGGCGTGTCCGTGGCGCTGGACGCCGCGAAGCTGCTGGAGGCGCAGGGCGTCTCCGCGCGCGTGCTCAACGTGCACACGCTCAAGCCGCTGGATGAAGAAGCGGTGCGCGAGACGGCGTCGCGCACGCGGCTGCTCGTGACCGTGGAGGAGCACAACGTGCTCGGCGGGCTGGGCAGCGCGGTGTGTGAGACGGTGTGCTCGCTGGACCTGCGGCGGCGTGTGCTGCGCGTGGGCATCCAGGACCGGTACGACTCGCGCGCCGGTTCGCACGAGGCCTTGCTCAAGGGCCATGGGCTGGAGGGCGGGCAGGTGGCCGAGCGCATCCTGGGAGTGCTCCCAAGAACCCCGGTGTTTGCCGTGGGATTCGAACCGAGGAGGGACTGACATGCAGGTCCAGAATCCGATGACGGAGTCCGTGACGCCGAACCAGTGCCCTCTGTGCGCGCAGCCGGTGCCCGGCGGCAACCGGCTGGTGGGCGAGGTGCTCTCCTGTGACGGCTGTTCCGCCGAGCTGGAGGTGGTGGGCGTGAACCCCCTCCGGCTCGAGGAAGCGCCCGAGGTCGAGGAAGACTGGGGGGAGTAGCCCCGCGCCATGCGCAAGGTCGACCTCGTCTATACGCGCGTGCGCACCGAGGAGAAGCTCCTCCTCGAGGCGCTGCGCAGGCGCGACTGCGCCGTCAACCTGGTGCAGGACTCCGGGATGGTGCTGTCGATGGACCGGCAGCGCGTCACGGAGGCCGACACCGTGCTGATGCGCAGCATGTCCTTCACGCGTGCGCGCTACCTGGCCACGTTCCTGGAGCTGAAGGGGCTGCGCGTGCTCAACAGCGCGCGGACCATCTCCCTGTGCGGGGACAAGGCGCTCACCAGCGCGGCGCTGGCCGCCAGGGGCGTGCCCATGCCGTGGGCGTTCGTGGCCTTCGACGAGGACGCGTGCCTGGAGGCGATTGATGCGAAGGGCTACCCGGTGGTGACCAAGCCCGTGCTCGGGAGCTGGGGCCGGATGGTGGCCCGGCTGGACTCGCGCACCGCGGCCGAGGGCGTGCTGTCCACGCGCTTCGGCACCGGCGGCGCGCAGGACCACGTGGCGCTGGTGCAGGAGTACGTGGACAAGCCGGGCTACGACCTGCGCGTCTACGTCATCGGCCGCGCGGTGGGCGGCTTGCGGCGGCGCTCCGAGCACTGGATCACCAACACCGCGCGCGGCGCCGTGCCGGAGCGCTACGAGGTGCCGGCGGCGCACGCGAGGCTGGCGGAGGCCGCGGCGGACGCGGTGGGCGGGGACATGGTGGCGGTGGACCTGCTGGAGACGCGCGGCGGCGACCTCTACGTCAACGAAATCAACCACTGCGTGGAGTTCGCGCGCAGCATCGACGAGACGGGGGTCCCCCTGCCGGACCTCATCGCGGAGTACGTCGTCTCCGGTGCTGGCGGAGCCCCGCGATGAGCGTGCGCGTGGCGGTGCTGGGCGCCGCGGGCTACACCGGCGGCGAGGTCCTGCGCCTGCTCTTGGGGCACCCGGCCGTGGAGGTGGTGCAGGCCACCTCCGGCCAGTTCGCCGGCAAGCGCCTGGACTTCCCGCACCCGCACCTGCGCGGGGCGGGGACGCTGCGCTACACGCCGCACGACGCGCTGGCGTCCTGCGACGTGCTGGTGAGCTGCCTGCCGCAGGGGGAGCTGCTCCTGCGCTGGCAGAAGGTGAGCCGGCTGGCGGAGCGGGTGGTGGACCTGAGCGCGGACTTCCGCCTGGACGCCGCGGGGCACGCGCGCTGGTACGGCAAGCACCCGCGCCCGGACGACGTGCCCGCGTTCGTCTATGGCCTGCCGGAGTGGATGGGCGAGGCGCTGACGAACGCGCGCCACGTCGCCATCCCCGGCTGCATGGCGCACGCGGGGCTGCTGGCGCTGCTGCCGCTCTTGCACGCGGGGCTCGCGCGCCCGGACGTGCTGGTGGTGGACGCGAAGACAGGGTCGTCCGGAGGGGGCTCCACGCCGGACCGCTCCTCGCACCACCCGGAGCGCGCGAACGCGCTGCGCTGCTACAAGCCGGTGGGCCACCGGCACACGGGGGAGCTGGAGGGCGTGGTGGAGCACGTCACCGGCCAGAAGCCCACCATCCACTTCAGCGCCACGGCGGTGCCGGGCGTGCGCGGCATCCTGGCGACGGTGCACGCCTTCGCGGCGCGGCCGGTGGAGGAGGCGGAGGTGGTGCGCGCCATCGCCACGCGCTACCGCGAGAAGCCCTTCGTGCGGCTGTTGCGCCCCAGCGCGTCCCTGTCGCCGTTCCCGGAGCCGGGGCCGCTGCTGGGTACGAACCACTGCGACCTGGCGGTGGACGTGGACGCGGAGCGGGGCCGCATCGTGGTGAACGCCGCCATCGACAACCTGGTGAAGGGCGCCGCCGGCACGGCGGTGCATGCGCTGAACCTGATGCTGGGCCGTCCGGAGACCGAAGGCCTGGGCTTCCGGGGCCTGCATCCGCTCTAGACAGCATTGACTCCAAGGAGCCTCACGCCATGAGCATCCTGAGCACGAAATCGAAGGCGGACGTGTCGCTGTCTCCCGGCGCGGCGTTCGCGGCCGCGGTCCAGCAGCACGGCACGCAGGCGCACGTGGACTACGACACGTCCATCGTGGACGCGTTCCCCGGCTTCAAGCGCCGTCCGCGCATCGCGGTGCGCGGCATGTTCAAGACGGCCAGGGCGGAGCGCGACCCGGTGCCCTTCTGGTACGAAACGCACCCGCAGGCGAAGCCCACCGGGCCGGTGCAGGACGTGGAGCTGCGGCCGGAGGCGGGCTTCGAGTTCCACCAGGACACGCAGGCGCTCAAGCCCACGCGCGCGTGGATCCAGGTGCCGCGCAACCTGCTGGAGGATTCGCAGTCGCTGGCGCAGTTCATCGACTTCCGGCTGCTGGTGCGCCTGAACACGGCGGAGAACCAGGCGCTGTGCATCGGCAAGGGCGGGGACGGCGTGCGGGGCCTGCTGCACACGCCGGGCATCGTGCGGCTGCCGGCGAAGAAGAACGCGGTGGCCTCGCTGCTCAACGCCTGCGCGCAGGTGGAGCAGATGGGCGGGTCCGCGGACGGCATCGTCATCAACTCGCTGGACTTCTACGAGCACCTGGTGGGCCAGCAGTCGCTCCTGTCGGACCTGGCCGCCATGGGCATCCGCCTGTGCCGCACGCGCATGGTGAACCCGGGCACCATCATCGTGGGGGACTTCACCGCCGCGGCGACGCTGTATGACAGCCAGCGGTCGGTCATCCGGTTCGCGGAGCCGCCGCCGGGCATCTTCCCGCGCGAGGGGCTGGCGGCCTACGGCGAGGTCTACACGACGCTCGCGGTGCACCTGCCCACCCACTTCTTCGTGGCGTCGCTGACCTGATGGCCACCGCGAGCGCGAAGGGCGATGGCGCGCGGCTCACGGTCCTCTACATCACCGGCTGGTGCCGCAGCGGCAGCACCATCCTGGGCAACGTGCTCAACGAGGTGCCGGGCTTCTTCCACGTGGGGGAGCTGAGCTTCCTGTGGAAGAACGCGTACGGGAACGGCTCCAACACGCTGTGCGGCTGCGGCCAGCAGCTGGTGGACTGCGGCATCTGGAACACGGTGCTGACCTCCGACCTGCCGGCGGGCCTGACGCCCCAGGCGCACGCGGAAGCGGTGGTGAAGCGGCAGCAGGCCGCCGTGCGCACCCGGCACACGCTGCGCGTGCTGGACGAGGCGGGGGATTCGCAGGCGCTGCAGGCGCACGCGGACTTCCTCGCGCGCACGTACCGCACCATCGCTCGGGCCACGGGGAGCACGGTGCTGGTGGACAGCGGGAAGTTCCCCTCCGAGGCGGCGCTGCTGCCGCGCGTGGAGGGCATCCGGCCGCTGTACCTGCACCTGGTGCGGGACCCGCGCGCGGTGACGCACTCGTGGACGAAGACGAAGCAGTACGTCGTCCCCATGTCCGCGGCGCGCAGCACGGCGTACTGGCTGGGCTTCAACGCCGCGTCGGAGGAGGTGACGCGCAGGTTCCCCGGCCAGTCGCTCTTCCTGCGCTACGAGGACTTCATCGCCGCGCCGGACCGCGCCGTGGACACGGTGCTGGACCTGGTGGGCGTGCCGCGCGCGCAGAACCCGGTGAAGGGCCGCACGGTGGTGCTGGGCAAGAACCACACCGTCACCGGCAACCCGGACCGCTTCCGCAGCGGCCCCACGCTCCTGCGCGGTGAGGACGACGCGTGGAGGGGCGAACTGGCCTCCGGAGCGAAGGCGCTCACCGTGGCGCTCGCGTGGCCGCTGATGGCGAAGTACGGGTACTTCAGTGGTGCAAGGCGCGCGCCTGTCGGAGGGGCCGCGCCGGACGCGGCGGGCGTGGAGACCCGGCACTGAGCCTTCGGCCATGAAGCCTGTTCCCATGGATGAGAAGGCGAGAAACCGTTGGGGCCTGCCCGGCGGCGGCGAACCGCACGAACTGGTCCGACAGTCGGACCAGTTGGGACAACCGCGCCTGGGGATGGCTGCCCCATCCAAGCCTCGGAAACCTGTCCGACAGTCGGACCGGTTGGAGAGCCGCGCTTCGGGCGCCGCCGCTCCGCTTGAGCCTCGAAAACCTGTCGGACAGTCGGACCGATTGGGGAGCCGCAGCCGGGGGCGCTGCTCTGTCAGGGAGCGAAAACCTGTCGGACCATCGGACAGGTTTGGAGGGCCTCGCTGGAAGGCCCGCTCCATCCGGGCGGCGGAAACCTGTCGGACAGTCGGACAGGTTTTGAAGGACCGGGGCGGGAGGCTGTCGGCCCGGCCGAGCAGCGGAAACCTGTCGGACCGTCGGACAGGTTTGGGTGCACTGCGGCGGGCGACTGCCGTTTCATCCAGGTGGCGGATGTCGGTGGGACGGGTTGGGAGCGCACCGGGCGGGGTCCGGCGCGTGGGGATGGTCAGCGGAGCAGAGGTCATGCGGGGGCGGCTGGAGCGCCGCGACCCGTGAATACGCGGTTCGGTGACGGATGGTGGCTTCACTCGGGCGCGGTTGGCGCCAACTTCTGGAGGGATGCGGATGGAACTGGGACTCGCCAACAAGGTCGCGCTCGTCGCTGGAGGCTCCAGCGGACTGGGGCTCGCCGTCGCGGAGGAGCTGGCGAAGGAAGGCGCGCATGTCGCCATCGGCGCCCGGGACTCGGACCGGCTGGCCCAGGCCGAAGCGCGGCTCAAGGCCGTGGCGCGCGGTGGCCGCGTGCTGGCGACGCGCGTGGACGTGAAGGATGACGCGGACGTGCGCCGCTGGGTGGACGACGTGGTGGCGAAGCTGGGTGCGCTGCACGTCGTCGTCACCAACAGCGGTGGCCCGCCTCCGGGCCCGGCCTCCACCTTCGGCGTGGACGCGTACCGGAGCGCGGCGGACGCGGTGCTCCTGCCGCCCATCTCCCTGGCGCTCGCGGCGCTGCCCCACCTCAAGAAGGCCGGCTGGGGACGCGTGCTGTTCATCACCTCGGAGACGGTGGTCCGGCCGGTGGCCCGCTTCGCGTTGTCCGGCTTCGCCCGCCTGGGCATCGTCGGCTTCTCCGCCGCGCTGGTCCAGGAGCTGGGTGACAGCGGCATCACCGTCAACGTGCTGGCGCCGGGCTACATGCGCACGCCGCCCGTGGAGCGCACCGCCGGCAACGCGGGCGACGTGGAGGCGGGGCTTCGCGCCATGGGCGCCCACATCCCGCTCAAGCGCGTGGGCCTCCCGGAGGAGTTCGCCGCCGCGGCGGTGTTCCTCGCCAGTGAACGCGCGTCCTTCATCACCGGCACCGTGCAGCTCGTGGACGGCGGCGCGAGCGTCATCGGATGAGCGCGAACCCCGCCGCCTCCGCCCACCGCCCCGTCGTCGTGAAGATTGGCGGCGCGGCGGGCGTGGACCTGGAGAACGTCTGCGCGGACGTGGTGGAGCTCGTCCGCCAGGGCGAGCGCGTCGTCGTCGTCAACGGCGGCTCGGAGGCCGGTGAGCGGCTCCTGGGCGCGCTGGGCATGGAGCGCCCGGAGGCGACCACCGCGAACGGCAACGTCGTGCGCCTCACCTACGCGCCCACGCTGCGCGCGCTCACCATGGCGTGGGTGGGGGAGGTGAACAAGGCCGTGGTGCTGGCGCTGCTCGCGAAGGGCGTCACCGCGCTGGGGCTGTGCGGCGCGGACGGCCGCGTGCTCACCGCGCGCAGGCGCCCGCCGCTCAAGCTGCAAGGCGCCGACGGGCGGATGCGCATCGACCGCGAGCACCTGGCCGGTGAGGTTTCGGTGGTGAACGCGGCGCTCCTGGGGACGCTCCTGGACGGGGGCTACGTGCCCGTCGTGTGTCCTCCGGCGGTGACGGAGGACGGCGTGCTCGTGAACGTGGACGCGGACCACGTGGCGTCGTCCATCGCGGCGGCGCTGGGCGCCAGAGCCCTGATCATCCTCTCCAACGTGCCGGGGCTGCTCGCGGATCCGAAGGACCCCGCGACGCTGGTGCGCGCGAGCGACGACGTGGAGGGCTGCATGCCGCTCGCGGGCGGACGCATGCGTTACAAGCTGGAGGCCGTGCGCCGGGCGCTGGAGGGCGGAGTCCCTGCCGCGTACGTGAGCGCGTCGCGCGTGGCGCGGCCGGTGTTCTCCGCGCTGGAGGAGGCGGGCGGCACGAAGTTCACCCTTCGGGACAAAGGCGGGGCGGATGCGGGCGCGTGAGCCGGGCGTCGACTTGTTGCGGTGGATGGTGGAGCAGTACAGCCCCAGCCACCAGGAAGCCTCCTTCGCCGCGGCGCTGGTGGAGCGGCTGGGCGCTCGCGGCTGGCGGGCGCACACCGACGCCGTGGGCAACGCCGTCGCCCGCTACGGGGACGGGGACACCGTCATCGCGTTCCTGGGCCACATCGACACCGTGCCCGGGGAGGTGCCCGTGCGGCTGGAGGGCCAGAAGCTCTACGGCCGGGGCGCGGTGGACGCCAAGGGCCCCCTGTGCGCGTTCATCGAAGCCGTGGAGTTGCTGGACGACGCGGAGCGCGCCGGCAAGCAGTTCCTCTTGCTGGGCTGCGTGGAGGAGGAGGTCGCCATCACGCGCGGCGCCCTGCACGTGCGCGAGCAGTACGCCCCGGACTTCGTCATCAACGGCGAGCCCAGCGGCGCGCACGCGGTGACCATCGGCTACAAGGGGCTGTTGCGCCTGGACCTGGAGCACCGCGCCAGCCGCCGCCACACCGCGAGCCGCGACTACCGCGCCGCCGCCGAGCACGTCATCGACGCGTGGAACGCGCTCAAGCGGCTGTGTGACGACTGGAACCGCGAGCGGCCGTCCCTCTTCGAGCAGAACCTGCCCTCCCTCAACGCCTTCCACACCGGCGCCACGCAGACGGAGGAGTGGGCCACGGCCGCGGTGAGCATCCGCACCGGCCCGTCCACGGACACCGGGGCCCTGCTCGCGGCGCTGGCCACCGTGCCCACCGTGACGGTGCGCACCGTGGCGCGCAAGGACGCCGTGTCCACGAACGGCAACGACGCGCTCTCCCGCGTCTTCAAGCAGGCCCTCCGCGAGCGCGGCGTGAAGCCCACGCTGCGCCTGAAGACGGGCACGTCCGACTGGAACACCGTGGCCTCCGCGTGGCGCGTGCCCACGGTGGCCTACGGCCCCGGCGACGCGGCGCTGGACCACACGCCGAACGAGCACATCGACCTGCCGGAGTACGAGGAGGGCGTCGCCATCCTCGGGCGCGTGCTGGCGCTGCTGCCGGTGAAGGCGCCCGCGGGGAGCTGAGCGCTCAGGTGCCCAGCGCGGCCAGGCCCCGGGAGCGCAGGGTCCGCATCCCCACCACGATGCCGAAGAAGAGCAGGGCGCAGCCCGCGGTGATGGGCCGCACGCCCACCCGGTCCGCCAGCGCGCCCTGGCCCCAGACGCCCAGGATGTAGCCCGCGTTCACCAGCAGCAGGAACAGGCTGCTCACGCGCGCCTGGAGCTCCGGCGGCGTGCGCGCCTGGCACACCGTCTTCAGGCCGGTGAAGGCGACGAGGTACACCGCGCCCAGGATGAACAGCGTCACCAGGGCGACCGGCAGCGTGGGGGACAGCCAGTAGGCGGCGGAGCACAGCCCCACGAGCAGCAGCGCGGTCTCCAGGAAGGCCCGCCGCCCCATCCGCGCGGCGATGGCACCGGAGCCGAACGCCGCGATGACCGCGCCCGTCCCCTGCGCGGTGAGCAGCATGGACGTGGTGGTCGCGTCCCCGCCCAGCACCTTCAGGGCGAACACCGGCACCAGCCCCACGAAGGGGGAGATGAGCAGGCCCACCAGCGCCCCGGAGCCCAGCGCGAGCGCGATGCCCGGATCCGTCCACGCCAGGCGCACGCCCCGCAGGATGCCGGCCCACAGCGCCTCCACCTTCGGGGGCACGGCGTTCGCCGCCGCGCCGCGCATGCCCGCGAGCGCCAGCAGCACGGCGAGGAAGGACAGGGTGTTGACGAAGAGCGCCCCGGCGATGCCCACCTTCGTCAGCACGAGCGCCGCCAGCACGGGCCCGATGATGCGGCCCAGGTTGAACTGCGCCGAGTCCAGGCTGAGCGCGTTGTGCAGGTCCTCCTTGGGCACGATGGCCACGGTGAGCGCCGTGGCGCAGGGGATGACCAGCGTGCTGAAGGCGCCGTTGAGCAGCGAGATGGCCGCCACCCACGGCACCGACAGGTTCCCCGTGCCGGCCAGCACCGTGAGCAACGCGGCCAGGAGCGCCTGCACGCACACGCACACGGCCATGAAGGTGCGCCGGTCGAAGCGGTCCGCGAGCGCGCCACCCAGGGGCGCGAGCACCAGCGAGGGCAGGTGCGTCAGCGCCGCGACCCCGCCCGTCCAGGCGGCCTGCCCCGTCACCTGCGTGACGTAGACCCCCAGCGCGACGGACTCCATCCACGTGCCGATGTTGGACACGAGCGTGCCCAGCCAGAGCAGGGTGAAGTCGCGGTGGGACAGGGCCCGAGCAGAGCCCGAACGGGAAAACAGGGAGGTGGCCACGGAGGGCCCCTTTCTACTGCGCACCCCTGACGTGTGCTCGGTGGGCGCACGCCTACACGGTGGTTGACTCCCTGCCTGCCTTGAGAGACGGGGAAGGGCATGACGCGGCACAAGGTTCTCGTGGTTCCCCGGGAGATTGCCGGCGAGCGGCTCGACCGGTTCCTCACGAAGCACGTCCCGGGCCTCACGCCGGAGCGGGCCCGGGCGCTGCTGGACGCGGGGCGCGTGCGCATCCGGGGCAAGAAGGCGCAGGCGACGCGCAAGCTGTGGGGCGGCGAGGAACTCACGCTGGAGACGCCCGGGCCCCGGCCGTCGCCGCATGCCTCCGTGGAAGGCCCGGAGCTGCCGGTGCTGTACGACGACGCGGCGCTCGTCATCGTGGCCAAGCCGCCGGGGCTGGTGGTGGAGCCGGAGGGGCGGGCGGCGTCGGTGGTGGGGCTGCTCGCGGCGCGGTGCCCGCCGTTCGACGTGGAGGGCGTGGCGCAGCCGGGCGTGGTGCACCGGCTGGACCGCGAGACGAGCGGCTGTCTGGCATTGGCCCGGACGGATGACGCGGTGGCGGCGCTCTTGAAAGCGTTCCAGGAGAAGCGCGTGGACAAGCGCTACCAGACGCTGGTGCTGGGCCGGCCGCCGGACACAGGGAGGCTGGAGGGGCCTTACGCGAGGGACCCGAAGGATCCGCGCCGCTTCACCACCCGCGTGCCCTCCGCCCGGCGCGCGGCGCTGACGTTCACGGTGCGCGAGCGCTTCCGGGAGGGGGCGCTGCTGGACATCGACCTGGACACGGGGCGCACGCACCAGATTCGCGTGCAGCTGTCGGAGGCGGGGTTCCCGGTGCTGGGGGACTCGCTCTACGGCACGGAGGAGGCGCGCAAGCACCCGGCGGCGCTCGCGGTGGGGCGTCAGGCTTTGCACGCGTGGCGGCTGGAGGCGCCGTCCTCCGCGACGGGCCACGTCGTTCAAGTGGAGTCGCCGCTGCCCGAGGACTTCCTGCGCGGGCTGGCGGTGCTGCGCGGGTAGGACATTGCCAGCGTGATAGGGTTTGGGCATTGGGAAGCGGGGGAACATGCAATCGCGGATGAAGTCGTTGGTGCTGGCCCTGTGGCTTGTGGGCTGTGGTTCCTCCTCCATGCCGCCGACGCCCGTGCCGGACGCCGGCACGCAGGTGGATGCGGGGACCCGGAGCGACGCGGGCGTCACGGATGACGCGGGAACGCCTGACAGCGGCGTAGCGGAGGCCCTGCCCTGCGAGAAGACCCAGGGCGTTTGCGCGGGAGCCAGGCGGGCCATGGTGGACGGCGCCTATGAGCCCGTGTGCACCGCGCGCTCGTACGGCGCGGACTACGAGGCCACGGAGACGCTTTGCGATGGCCTGGACAACGACTGTGACGGGGTGACGGATCCAGCGACGTGGACGGACATCACTCCGACGAAGTTCGTGCCCGACGATGACTCAGTGGACAGCCTGCCCGTGGCCGGGGGCTTCTTGATGACCTACGTCGACAGCTCGGAGGGCATCAAAGTCCTCCAGCTCGACGAGTCCCTGAGCCTGCGAAGCTCATCGCTCATTCCGCTGGATGCAGCTTCATCGCCCTTCTCGCAGGCCCAGTTGCTGCGCACCTCGCGCGGATTGGCGCTCTACTTCACGGCGCATCATTTCCAGTCGGGCGCCTTTGCTCAGGGGCACTTCGTGCAACTGGATGAGCAGGGCGTTCCGCTCGGCCCTCCCGAAGGCGTCGTTCTGTTCGAGCAGGCCCGGAATTGGGGGGGCTGGGGGGGCTCGGCGCGCGTGGCTGTATCCGTGGATGGGGCGCGGATTGCCGTGGTCTGGACCGTGGACCTCCTCGATGACCGTGAGGTGCGGGGCATGATCGTCGACGCGAACGGAGCGGTCCTGGCCGAGCCCCGGGTGTTGTTCCAATCGGACGCCTTCCATTTCTCCTCACCCGAGGTGCTGGGCCTCAAGGATGGGGGCTTCCTGGTCACGATTCACGAGGATGGTGGGGTGCGCGAAAAGTCGTGGTTCCGGATGCGGCGTTGGGACCGCGAGCTGGGCCCCGTGGGAGAAGAGCGAAGCTTCCCCGTGGCGTACATGGCCATTCCCGAGCTGCTGATGGCGCCAGGGGACGATGGCGGCGGATGGGAGCCGGTGTTGCTCTACCGCGAAGCGGATGGCCCCACGCCCCGGATCCATCAGCTGCGCTCACTCTTCGCACCGGAGATGTCGGAGACGCTGACGCCCACGACGTGGAGTCAGTCCTCCGCGCTTGGCGCCACGGTGACCTCCCGGGGGCTCCAACTGGCCTGGCTCTCCACGGCCTTCCCGGAGAACCCCCCGGCGGCGCCCCTCAGTCCCTGGATGGGACGGCTCTGGGGCTTGGGCCCGTCTGGCGTCATGACGGATTGGACTCCGGGCTCCATGCCCCTGTCCATCTCTCTTCAGGGCGCCGCAGTGCGGCTGCATGAGCTGCCGGGCCAGTGGATGGGAGCGCTCCTGAGGACCGCCACGGAGGACCCTCCGTCCTACACCTTCCACTCACTTCGTTACTGCGCCCCTTGAGACCCAAGACCATGCAATCACCGATGAAGTCGTGGGGATGGTTGGCATTGGCATTGGCTCTGGTGCTCGCGGGCTGTGGTTCCTCCTCCATGCCTCCGACGCCCGTGCCGGATGCCGGCACGCAGGGGGATGCGGGGACCCGGAGCGACGCGGGCGTCACGGATGACGCGGGAACGCCTGACAGCGGCGTAGCGGAGGCCCTGCCCTGCGAGAAGACCCAGGGCGTTTGCGCGGGAGCCAGGCGGGCCATGGTGGACGGCGCCTATGAGCCCGTGTGCACCGCGCGCTCGTACGGCGCGGACTACGAGGCCACGGAGACGCTTTGCGACGGCCTGGACAATGACTGCGATGGGGTGACGGATCCGGCGACGTGGGCCGACGTCGCCCCGATGCAGTGGGCTCCGTATTCGAGCATGGTGGACAGTGTCCCGGTGGACGGAGGCTTCCTGGTGGTCGTCTCCGACCGTCCCGGGCAGCTCCAGCTCCTGCGGCTGGACACGGCCTTGTCCCTTGTCGGCACGACGGTCATTCCGGTCGCGACGGGCGTCGATCCCGCCACGGCGGCACAGCTGGTGCGCACCTCGCGTGGGCTCGCGCTCTTCTACTCGATACAGGGGTCGACCTCCGACTCCACCCAGGGACGGCTGCTTCCCGTCGATGAACAGGGAGCCCCGCTCACCGAGCCGCCGGGAGTCCTCATCTTCGAGCAGCCCGCGAAATACGCACCGGCCCGCATGGCCTTCTCCCCGGATGGCGGTCATGGCCTGGTGACCTGGGTCTCCTCCGCGCCCGCCACCGGTGACGCCCGTGAGCTGCTGGGCATGATGGTGGACGCGGACGGCCAGGTCCTCTCCGAGCCCCGGGTCCTGTTCCTGGCGGAGCAGGAGCGCGGTTCGCTCTTCGGCCCGAAGGTCCTGGGCCTTGGGGATGGAAGCTTCGTCGTGCTGGCCGTGGAAGGCGCGGGCGTGGCCGACGAAGAGCGCATCCGGCTGAGACGCTATGACTCCAGTCTCTCCCTGCTCGGGGAGGAGCGCACCCTCACCACGGGGTATGCGTCCACTCCCAGGCTGCTGTTGTCGCCCCCCACGCCGGAAAGCCCCTCGGGCGAGCCGATGCTGCTCCTTCGCGCCACCGGAGTCGCCAACCCACTGCTTCAGCAGATGCGAGCCCTGTTCAGCGATGGCGCCCTGGAAACGCTGACGCCCACGACACCCAGTGAGTCCGCATGGCTGGGGGCCACGGTGACGTCACGCGGGCTTCAGGTGGCCTGGATGTCCATGCGTTACACACCGGTCCCGGGCCAGGACACGTTCTTCAATTACGAGGGACGGCTCTGGGGCAGGAGCCCGTCAGGCGTCGTGACGGATTGGACCCCCGGAGCTCTTGCCATGCCCCTGCATCGCCATGCCGAGTGGGTGTTGATGCATGAGCTGCCGGGCTCCTGGATGGGCGCCCTCCTGATGAACGCCACCGACAATCCCCGGTCCTACACGCTGCGGTCGCTGCGCTACTGCGCGCCCTGAGCACGGCGGTTCACGGCGGCCCATTCACCCGCCGGCTCTGGGGCATGGAAGCGCGCTGAAGGACCGCTACTCGCGGCGCAGCCCGGAGTCGTCTTCGTCCTCGGACCGGGGTTCGGCGGGCTCCAGCCGGGCCTGCCGCTCACTGGCCTCCCGGGCCGCGTCGGCGTCACCCGCGTGCACGCGGGCCGCGGCCTGGTCGTCCTGGTCTCCGGTCCACGTGGTGTGGCCTCCCGCGAAACCCTCCAGGGGACGGGCGCCGCGCTTCGACTCCACCTCCAGGTCCTGCTGCTCCAGCTTGCGCAGCCGCTCGCGCTCCTGCTCTCGCTCGTGCTCGTGCTGCTTCTCGAGAATCCTGTCCGCCATGTCCCATCACCTCCTGCCCTCAAGGTGGGGGCGGCCGTCCTGGGATGGCAGGGGGGAGCGGGCAGTCCCTGCATGGCCGCAAGGCAGGCGTGCGGTCGGCGGGAGGGGCGTCACCCGGAGTACGCTCCAGGAGCCCCTTCACGTCGGGCGCAACAACGAGGAGCGCGGCGCATGCACCCGGGTGTCTCCATCATCGCGGATGACACCCGGAGCTGGGGACTGGAGACCCCTGGCCCCGGGCTGCTGCTGCATGTGCCCGCGACGGGCCGCTGGGCACAACGGCCCGCGCTGCACCTGGAGGCCCTCGCGGACTACCGCCTCCGCCTGCGCGGCGGGGGACTGACGCTGCTGTGGACCCGCATCGACGCGTACTGGGACCGCGCCCTCTTCCTCCGGGGCACGCGGCCCCCTCCCGAGCTCCTGCCCCGGCTGTCCGCGCCCGAGGTCCGGACCGTGGAGGCCGCCTCCGGCTCCGAGGCCTGGTGGGAGCAGTGGAGCTGGCGGCTGGCGCGGGCGCTCGTGGAGGCTCCGCTGCCGGTGCTCCACGCCGGGCACTGGTGTCTGCGCCCCGTGCGCGCCATTGCCGCGGAGCAGGCGGAGCGGCACGCCGTCAGTCCCATGGAGTGGGGCTTCGGCCAGCCTCCCATGCCACCGCACTCGCTGGCCGCCGTGGTGCGGTACCTCTGCGTGTGGAGGGAGGACTGGTGGGAGAACGCACCCGGACAACGGCCGGGCGCCGTGCTCGGGCTGCGCGGGCCCTCACCCCCCGAGGCCGGGCGCGTGAAGAGCTGGCGCAAGCACGCGAGGGACGGGACGTTGCCGCCCGTGCTGCTGATGTACGTGGACATCCTGGCGAAGTGGCTGGTGCTGGATGGGCACGACCGGCTTCACGCGGCGCTGCTCGAAGGCGTGGAGCCTCCGCTGCTGGGCTTGTGGCCGTTCATCGACCCGCCGCGTCCCGCGAGCTCCGTCCGCGAGGACGGCGCCCTGTTCAGCGCGGACTTCCAGTTGCGCGCCGGCGCGACGCCGGAGACCGTCGACCGCGTCAACCGCATGCTGGTGCTCAACTTCACTCCCGGCCCGAAGGGGACCGTGTCTCGCGCCTGGCCGCTTCCGGGAGGCCGGGAGACGTGGCGCGAGGAGCTCACCGCCCGGCGCCGATGGGCCGGCGGGCTCCCCGGCCTGGACGACCTGGAGTGGGCGTGGCTCACGTAGACTGCCCGGCATGAAGCAGGACTTCGAACGCAAGACCACTGAACGGCTGCTGCTGCGCGCCGTCCGGGAAATCGACCTGGAGGCGGTCTTCGCCCTCCACTCGGATCCGGCGACGAACCAGTTCAGCCGCCGCGGCTACATGCAGACGCGGGAGGACGCGCGCCGCATCCTGGGCGTCTGGCTGGAGGACTGGGCGCGCGACGGCGTGGGCTACTGGCTGGTGGAGCGGCTGGACGCGCCCGGCGTCGTCGTGGGCCTGGGGGGCCTGCGCCACAAGGAGCTGGAGGGCCAGCGCGTGCTGAACCTCGCCTACCGCTTCACGCCCGAGACCTGGGGCTCCGGCTACGCGACGGAGGTGTCCCGCGTCGCGCTGGCGCTCGCGGCCCGGCACCTGCCGCACGTGCCCCTGGTGGCCATCATCCACCCGAACAACGTCGCGTCCATCCGCGTGGCGGAGCGGCTGGGGATGCGCCTGGGCCGCCACGTCACCGAGGACGGCATCCAGAACCGCGTGTACGTGATTGGCTGAGAGCCCGCTCAACGCGGGTCGAACGAGGCACAGACGCGCACGCCGCTGCGCACGTCCCGCGCGGTCGCGTCGCCGGGGGACAGGTCGGCGCTCGCCGCGACGAACGAGTCGTAATACCAGGAGCCTCCCCGCAGCACGACGCTGCCGAACTCCGGCGTCACGGAGCGCGTGAGCTCGTAGGCGTTGCCCGCCATGTCGTGCAGGCCGAAGGGGCTCACCGACGCGGGATGCGTCCCCACCGCGTCCGGGCCAAAGGCCAACGGCCGCCGGTCATACGTCGCGTCGATGTTGGCGTCGTCCGGCTGGAGCTGGTCGCCGTGGGGATAGCGCCGTCCGTCCGCGCCCCGGGCCGCGTACTCCCATTCGTGCTGGCCGCACAGGCGCGCGCCGGGCAGCCGCTTCGTCCGGTGCAGCCAGTAGAAGTAGCCCTCCAGGTCCTGCGCGGACACGCCGGACAGCGGGAGCTGCTTCCAGTCCACGCTCGCGTGCCGGGTGCGCTCCGCGTAGAGCAGGGGTTCGCCTTCCTTCGCGGTGCGGAACTCCTCGCGCGTGCGGTGGAAGGTGAAGACCCAGCCCGTGCCCTGCCGCCACCGCAGCGTGATGGTGCCTCCGTCGCCGAAGTGCGGCTGCTCCAGGAACCTCCGCGCGGGCGCGTCCGGGGGCAGGTCCTCCAGGTAGGTCAGCCAGTCGCCGAACGTCACCTCGTCGCGGCCCACCAGGTAGCCGCCGGTGAGGCAGTAGCGATGCATCGGCGGGCTGAAGGTGAAGCGGCGCACCACCTCCGGCTCTGCGCTGCCCAGGAGGAAGCACCCCGGCGGGATGTAGACGTACCCTTCGGGCACCTGGGTGGGGAGCGTCAGGCGCAGCGCTTCCCGGGCGCCGTGCGTGAGGAACACCGGGACGTCCACGGGCACGCGCCCTGGCTGCGTGACGTGGACCAGGTAGGAGCCTTCCGGCAGGACGAAGCGCGACGAGGTGCCGGTGTCCGGCAGGGCCTCGCGGCGGAACGGCCCCTCGCTCCGGATGACGCGCGAGAGGGACACGCGGGCGCCGGACGGCAGGTTCTCGAACGTCAGCTCCGCGGGTTCTTGGAACCGCCGCAGCCAGGCCGCGCCCTCCTTGGTGGCGTCCACCTCCTGCTCCAGGCGTTGCAGCCAGGCGTCGCGCTCGTGGCGCTGGTGGAAGGCCTCCGCCAGCAGCACCCGCTCGGACAGGACCGCCGCGATGAGCCGGCGCGTGTCGGCGTGGTGGCGGTCCCGGTCCAGGCCGCGCTCCAGGCTCCGGCTGGCGCGGGTGAAGGCCGCTTCCGCCTGGTCGCGCAGCGCGAGCGTCTCCGTCCACCGCTTCTCCGCGGCGCTGCGAAGCCCCGTGGCGTCCGTCGCGGTCTCCGGGCCCAGCGAGGAGGGCGCCCGGCCGTCGAACATCGCCAGCGCCTCCTCGCGGCTCGCGAGCGCCCGGGCGGCGAAGGTGCGGCCCGAGGCCAGCGCCTCCTTCGCGGTGCCCAGCTCCGCGGCGATGAAGCGCGAGTCCTCCAGGTACGCCTGGAGCTTGAGGCCGCCGTAGGACGCGAGGACGGCGAGCGCCAGCACGAGCGCGGTGAGCCCCCGTCCCCAGCGCGCGCGCCGCACGGCCCGGTGGGACGCGCGCAGGAAGGCCTGCTCCCGGGAGCCCAGGGTGGCGGGCTCCAGGAGCCGCACCTCGTCCAGCTGGCGCTGACCCCACAGGGCCTCGCTGGCGCGGCGCAGGCGGTCCCACTCCGCGCTGGCCGCCTCCACGCGCTTGCGCAGCACCCGGTGCCCGATGTCGTCGTCCAGCCAGTCGCGCAGCGTGCCCCAGCTGCGGATGAGCGACTCGTGGGCGATCTCCCAGCGCGGCAGGCCGTTCACGGTGCGCGTGTGCAGCAGCCGCCCTTCCACGAGCACGCGCAGCGCCGCGCGGGACGTGTCATCCGACGCATCGGCGAGGTCCTCCGCGCCACGCTCGATGCGCGTGCCCTCCGCCGTCACCAGCTGGAGCAGCAGCCGCCGCGCCGCCGCGTGCTCCGCCGGACTCATGCG
>NZ_JBKGHJ010000769.1:0-2684 GCF_046520365.1 Corallococcus sp. 4LFB | reverse complement strand
GAAGCGCTGGTGGCGCGCCACGAAGCCCTGCGCACCACCTTCTTCGAGCACGAGGGCCAGCCCTTCCAGCGCATCCATGCCCCGGCCTCCTGGGCCCTTCCCGTGGAGGACGTGTCTGGGTTGGAGGAGTCCGCGCGCGAAGCGGAGACGCTGCGGCTGGCCACCCGCGAGGCCCGGCAGCCCTTCCACCTCGTCCACGGGCCGCTGCTGCGCACCGCCCTCCTCAAGCTTTCAGCGGACTCTCACGTCCTCCTCGTGACGATGCACCACATCGTCTCCGACGGCTGGTCCATGGGCGTCCTCGTGAAGGAATTGGCCACGAGCTACGCCGCCTTCGCCGCCGGCAGCGAGCCTTCACTCGCACCGCTGCCGGTGCAGTACGCGGACTTCGCCCTCTGGCAGCGCCAGTGGCTGCAGGGTGAGACGCTGGACGCGCAGCTCGGCTACTGGAAGCGCCAGTTGGCCGGTGCGCCTTCCGCCCTGGAGTTACCCACGGACCGTCCGCGTCCTCCCGTCCAGTCGCGGCGCGGCGCCACGGTGCCCGTGCACTTCCCCTCGGAGCTCACGGACTCGCTGCGAGGCCTCGCCCAGCGCGAGGGCGCCACGCCCTTCATGCTGCTGCTCTCCGCCTTCCAGCTGCTGCTGTCCCGCTACTCCGGCCAGGACGACATCAGCGTCGGCTCCCCCATCGCCGGCCGCACCCACTCCGAGGCCGAGGGCCTCATCGGCTTCTTCGTCAACACGCTGGTGTTGCGCGCCCACGTGCGCCCCGAGGACTCGTTCCGCCAGCTTCTCTCCCAGGTGAAGGCCTCCACCCTCGCGGCCTATGAGCACCAGCACGTCCCCTTCGAGAAGCTGGTGGAAGTCCTCCAGCCCTCACGGGACTTGAGCCGCAGCCCCCTCTTCCAGGTGATGCTCGTCCTGCAGAATGCCCCCGCCGAGGCACTCCGCGTCCCGGGCATGGCCTTCCAGCCCATCCCCCTGGAGGGCAACTCCTCCCGCTTCGATTTGGCCCTCACCCTCTTCGAGGTGCCCCACGGCCTCACCGGCTTCCTCGAGTACAGCAGCGACCTCTTCGACGCTTCCTCCGTCCAGCGTCTCATGGGCCACTTCGCTGTCCTCCTCTCCTCCCTCGCTGCCCAGCCCGACGCACCCGTCTCCTCCTTGGAGATGCTCACCGCCTCCGAGCGGCAGCAGCTTCTCGTCGAGTGGAATGAGACGGACGTCGCCTTCCCTCGCGACACCTGCATCCACCACGTCGTCGCCCAGCAGGCCCGCAGTGCACCAGACGCCATCGCCGTGCGCATGGGCGAGCGAAGCGTCACCTACGCGGGACTCGACGCCTGGGCCCACGGCCTTGCCGTCCAGCTGCATGCGGCCGGCGTCTCCCGAGGCGACCGTGTCGCCGTCCTCGCCGAGCGCTCCCCGGAGTTGGTGGCGGGCCTCCTGGCCGTCCTCAAGGTGGGCGCCGCCTACGTCCCCGTCTCTCCCGGTGTCCCGCCGGAGCGTCTGGCTTTCATGCTGGAGGACTCCGCTGCCTCTGTCCTCCTCACCCAGCACCACCTGCGTCCCTCACTGCCTTCGCTTGCCGCGCGCGTCCTCTCTTTGGAAATGGAGACGAGTGCGATTCGTCAGCCGCTGCCGGTGACGCCGGTGGGCCCGGAGGATTTGGCCTACGTCATCTACACCTCCGGCAGCACTGGCAAGCCCAAGGGCGTCGCCGTCCACCACCGCGCGTTGATGAATCTCGTCTCCTGGCACCAGCGCACCTATTCGCTGACGCCTGACGACTCCACCGCCCTCACCGCCGGCGTCGCCTTCGACGCCTCCACCTGGGAGGTGTGGCCCTCCCTGGCCTCCGGCGCCAGCCTCGTCGTCCCTCCGGACGCCGTGCGCGCGGAGCCCTCTCAACTGCTGCAGTGGATGGCCCGCGAAGCCATCACCACCTGCTTCATGCCGACGCCCCTGGCCGAGGCCGTGCTGCGCGAGGAGTGGCCTCGCCCCATGGCCCTCCGGGCCCTGCTGACGGGCGGCGACGCCCTGCACCACGGCCCGCCTCCTTCGCTGCCCGCCACCCTCTTCAACCACTACGGCCCCACCGAGAGCACCGTCGTCGCCACCTTCACCCCCGTCGCCGCCTCCACGCGCGACGACGGCACGCGGCCTCCCATTGGCCGCCCCATCGCCAACACCCGCACCTACGTCCTCGACGCCCACCTGCAGCCGGTGCCCATCGGCGTCCCTGGTGAGCTCTTCCTCGCCAGCGAGGGCCTTGCCTGGGGCTACCTCGGCCAGCCCGCCCTGAGCGCCGAGCGCTTCATCCCCCACCCCTTCTCCTCCTCCCCGGGCGCCCGCCTCTACCGCACCGGCGACGTCGTGCGCTGGCGGGCCGACGGCCAGCTGGACTACCTGCAGCGCCTCGACTTCCAGGTGAAGGTGCGTGGCTTCCGCATTGAGTTGGGCGAAATCGAAGCCTCCCTCCTCGCCCATGCCTCCGTGCATGAGGCCGTCGTCCTCGCACGTGAGGATGTCCCTGGTGACAAGCGACTCGTCGCGTACCTCGTCGCGGTGTCCGGCAAGGCCTTGGACACCCCCGCGGTGCGCTCCTTCCTCAAGGAGCGGCTGCCCGAGTACATGGTGCCCTCCGCCTTCCTCGTCCTGGAGGCCCTCCCCCTCAACGCCAA
>NZ_JBKGHJ010000768.1:0-2686 GCF_046520365.1 Corallococcus sp. 4LFB | reverse complement strand
TCGCGCACGAGCACGCCCATGGACCAGCCGTCGGAGACGATGTGGTGCATCGTCAGCAGCAGCACGTGCTCTCGCGAATCGATCCGGATCAGCGAGGCGCGCAGCAGGGGCCCGCGCGCGAGATCGAACGGACGCACGGCCTCCGCGGCGGTGCGTCCCTGGGCTTCGGCCTCACGTTCGGCCGGGGGCTGCGCGCCCAGGTCCACCACGGTCAGGTGGAAGTCGCCAGCAGGATGGACCTCCTGGAAGGGCTCCGCGTCACGGACCACGAACGTGGTGCGCAGGGCCTCGTGACGGTGGAGGAGCGCGCGGAAGGCCTGCTCCAGCGCTGGCACGTCCAGCTCGCCCTGTACGCGCAGCGCGAACGGGATGTTGTACGTGGCGGTGCCGGGCTCCAGCTGATCAATGAACCACAGGCGCTGCTGGGCGAACGACAGCGGCAGCGGGCCCGTGCGCGGCACGGGGACCAGCGGAGGCGGCGCGGGCAGCTCCACCTTCCGCTGGGCGACCAGCACCCGGTACACCTCGCGGGCACGCCGGTGTGCCTCGGCCCAGGTGAGGGTCTCTCCCTCCTGCTCCGCGGACACGGCCTCCGGCGTGAGCCGGGCCTGGGCCTGGAGCAGCCGGTGCAGGCCCGCGTCCTTCGCGGAGGCGGCGGACGGGTCGCGCCACGCGTGGAACAGCAGGTGCCGCTCTCCCGCCGTGAGCAGGGGCAGCGCGTGGAGCGGATGATCCGGCCCCGCGAGGGCTCCCTCCAGCAGCACGCGCAGGTGGCCCATCATGCGCTCCGCCGTCGAGGCGTCGAACAGGTCGGTGCTGTACTCCAGCAGGCCGCGCAGGCCCTGACCCCGGTCGCTGATGGACAGGACGAGGTCGAACTTCGCCGCGCGGTGCTCGAGCTTGAGCGGGCCCATCTTCAGCCCGGGCCCGAGCACCTCCGGCATCGGGGCGTTCTGGTACGCGAGCATCACCTGGAAGAGGGGCGCGCGGCCGGCGATGCGCTCGGGCCGCAGCGCTTCCACCAGCTTCTCGAAGGGCACGTCCTGGTGGGCGTAGGCGCCCAGCGTCACGTCGCGCACCCGGGCGAGCAGCGCGCGGAAGCTGGGGACTCCGGCGAGCTCCGTGCGCAGGACCAGCGTGTTGACGAAGAAGCCGATGAGCCCCTCCAGCTCCGCGTGCGTGCGGCCCGCGATGGGTGAGCCCACGCTGATGTCGTCCTGTCCGGAGTAGCGCGACAGCAGCACCTGGAACGCGGCCAGCACCACCATGGAAGGCGTGACGCCCTCCTGGCGGCAGAGGGCCTGGAGCGCCTCCGACAGCGCCATGGGGAACTGGAAGGCGTGCGCGCCACCCTGGAGCGTCGGCGCGGCCGGGCGCGGGCGGTCCGTGGGCAGCTCCAGCGTCCGGGGCGCGCCCTGGAGCCGGGCCCGCCACCAGCCGAGCTGTGCCTCCAGCACCTCGTCGCGCAGCCACCCGCGCTGCCAGAGGGCGAAGTCCGGGTACTGCACGGCGAGCGGTTCAAGGCTCGCGGGACGTCGCAGGGCGTGGGCCGTGTACAGCGTCGTCAGCTCCTGGACGAGGACGCCCATGGACCAACCGTCGGAGATGACGTGGTGCAGGGTGATGAGCAGCGCGTGTCGCGCCTCCTCCAACCGGACGAGGAGCACGCGCCAGAGCGGCCCCGTCGCCAGGTCGAAGGGCCGCCAGGCCTCGTGCTCGACGAGGCGGTGGAGCGCGGCTTCGCGTTCGTTGGCGGGCAGGCCGCTCACGTCCGCCCAGACCGCCGGCAGCGGAGGCTCAGTCGCGATGACCTGGACGGGCTGGTGCCCGTGCTCCTGGAGCGTCGTGCGCAGGGATTCGTGGCGCTGGAGCACGTCGCGCAGGGTGCGCGTGAGCGCGGGCACGTCGAGCGGGCCCTCCAGACGCACGGCGGTGGGGAGGTTGTAGTTCGAGCTGTCGGGGTCCAGCTTCGAGAGGAACCACAGGCGCTGCTGCGCGAACGACAGGGGCGCGGGGCCCTGCGCGGTCCGGGCACGGAGCGGTGGCACGGGCGCCGCGGGCCTCTCCAGGACCAGCGCGTCGATGCGGCGGGCCACCGCCTCCACGGTGGGGCTCGCGAAGAAGTCGGGCAGGGAGAGCTCGACCCCGAAGTGCTGTCGCACGCGCGCGAGCACCTGGGTGGCGCTCAGCGAGTGGCCGCCCAGGTCGAAGAAGCTGTCCTCGGCGCCCACGTCCTCGATGCGAAGCACGCGGCTCCAGAGCGCCGCCAGCTCACGCTCCGTGTCGGTGCGCGGCGGACGGGTGGGGGCGCGGGCTTGCGAGGCTTCCGGAGCAGGCAGGGCCTTGCGGTCCACCTTGCCACTGGGCGTCAGCGGCAAGGCGTCCAGCACCACGAAGGCGGAGGGCACCATGTACTCCGGCAGCCTCTCGTGCAGCCGCGAGCGCAGCGCACCCACCTCCACTGCTTCACTGCCGCTACCGCGCACGACGTAGGCCACGAGCCGCTTGTCACCGGCTGCATCCTCACGGGCCACCACCACCGCTTGCCGCACGCCGGGCTGCTGCTCCAGTGCGGCTTCAATCTCTCCCAGCTCGATGCGCAGGCCGCGCACCTTCACCTGGAAGTCCGCGCGGCCCACGTACTCGATGGCACCGTCGGGCAGCCAGCGGGCCACGTCGCCGGTGC
>NZ_JBKGHJ010000767.1:0-2694 GCF_046520365.1 Corallococcus sp. 4LFB | reverse complement strand
CAGGTCCGTGGCGCGGCGCTCGCGCAGGTCCTCGCGCAGGTGCTGGGTGCCCTTGGGCAGCCGCACGCGGAAGCTGGAGCCCTGCCCCGGCGTGCTCGACACCTCGATGCCGCCCGAGTGCAATTCCAGCGTCTCCTTCACCAGCGCCAGCCCGATGCCGCTGCCCCCGAAGCGCCGCGTGCCGGACGTGTCCGCCTGGGCGAAGCGGTCGAAGATGACGGCCAGGTCCGCGGGGGCCATGCCCTGCCCGGTGTCCACCACCTCCACGTGCACGTCCGTGTCGTCCTCGCGCACGCGCACCGCGATGCTGCCGCCGGCCGGGGTGAACTTGAGCGCGTTGGAGACCAGGTTGTGGAACACGCCTTCAATGCGCTCCGCGTCCACGTGCACCGGGGACACCGGCCCGCCCTCCAGCGCGAGGGTGAGCCCCTGCTTCTCCGCCACGGTGCGGAAGGGCAACAGCTGCGACGACAGGAACGCGTGCAGCTCCAGCGGCTGGTAGCGCAGGCGCACCTTGCCCGCCTCCAGCTGGGCCAGGTTGAGCAGGTTGTCGATGAGGCGCAAGAGCCGCTGCGTGCTCCGGTCCAGCGTCACCAGGTGCTGCCGCACCACGGTGGGCAGCGACTCCGGCTCCTTCTGGAGCGCGTCCAGCGACAGCAGGATGAGCGTGAGCGGCGTGCGCAGCTCGTGGCTCACGTTGTCGAAGAACTCCGTCTTCAGCCGGTCCTGCTCACGCTGCTTGGCGAGCGCCGCCTCCAGCTTCGCGTTGGCCTCCGACAGCTCGCGCGTGCGCGCCACCACGCGGTCCTCCAGGGCCACGTTGCTGCCGAAGACCTCGTCGTAGCGCTGCTGCAGCTCCCGCAGCGAGCCCATGTTCGCCTGGGCCTGCGCCGCGAGCAGCTCGTCCTTGCGCTTGATTTCGCGCCGGCGATCCAACCAGCCGCCCAGCGCGAAGCCACCCACGCCCAGGGACGTCACGGAGAAGAGCGCGTCGCCCCAGCCCAGGTGCGTGGCCAGCAGGCCGCTCACCATGCCCAGCAGCAGGCCCAGGTAGTGGCCCCAGAGCGTGGGCGGATCCGTCCACGTCAGGTGGTAGCGGCACGCCTCGCCGCCCAGCACCTGGCACTCCGTCTCCCGCACCTCCGCGGGCGCCAGGCCCCAGATGGTGGGGAAGGACGCGAACTGGCCCATGCGCAGCTCGCAGATGTTGCGGTTCTGCTCCGGGATGATGCTGCGGTAGGACAGCTTGAGCCGCTTGTGCTCCAGCAGGTCCACCGCGAACGCCCCCACCCGGTTGTAGCTGGGGGAGAAGTCGATGGTCTGCTTGTAGCAGGCCTTGGGCGAGCCGAAGGCGCGCAGCATGTAGAAGACGAAGCCCAGCGCCTGCGGCGACGCGGTGAACAGGCCCGCCTCGCGCATGAAGCGCGAGTCGCCGGACTCCTCGCGCAGCGCCGCCGCCACGCGCTCCAGGAAGCGCAGCGACACGTAGTTCGTGGGCTGGCGCATGTAGTCCAGCCCCAGGGTGAACCCGTGGTCGCGCCACACCTGGGACAGCCGCTCCGCGCCGTAGCGGTGCTCGAAGTAGAGCAGCAGCGTGGACGTGGCGCGGACGCTCACCTCGGGGGCGTTGTCCGGTGACACGTCCTGCGGCTTCACCGCCGGCAGGCGAGGGGTCACGGTTTCGTTCCCTCGGTGACCAGCGTCACCGCGTACTTCAGCCCCTCCGCGTCCTCGAGCATGGCCAGGAAGTCGTCGCAGTGCGCCTGGTAGGCGGCCTGGCCGCCGAAGGCCGCCGCGCCCACCGGCGCCAGGGCCTCGAAGCGCGTCCTCCAGTCGCGCACCAGCCGCGCCTCCGCGGCGCCCGCGCAGAGGTAGAAGGGCATCAGGTGCACGCGCACGTCGGTGAGGCCCGCGAGGCGGAACTCGGAGAACAGCTTGCGGCCCACGTACAGGTCGAACCCGCGCGTCGCCAGGGCCTCCACGATGCGCTGGGTGCCCGCGCGCAGGTGCTCCGGGAAGGGCCAGTTCTGGAAGCCCAGCCCGTCGATGTCGGACACCACCACCCGCCCCCCGGGCCGCGTCACGCGGATGAGCTCCGCGAGCGCGACGTGCCGGTCCGGCAGGTACTCGAAGACGTACTGGCTCCACGCATAATCGAACGCGTCCGCGGGCAGCCCCGTGGTGCGCACGTCCGCCTGGAGGAACGTCAGGTGCGGGCGGTGGGCGTTGCGCGCCCGGGCGTCCGCGACGCGGCCCTCGTGCAGGTCCACGCCGGTGACGTGGCCGCCCTCCCCCACCAGCTCCGCCATCAGCTCCGCGATGCCGCCGGGGCCGCAGCCGGCGTCCAGCACCCGGTCCCCCGGCTTGAGGCCCGTGCGGCGCAGGACGGCGCGCGTGTCCTGGGACTGCTCCTGTTCCAGCAGGCGGCGGGACTCGTCCGCGGATTCCATCAGGTACATCACCGCGCCTCCTGGTTCGGGGCCTGCGCCGGAGCCTGCACGGGGGGCCGGCGCTTCGCGCGCCGCATGGGCATCTGCCGCTCGAAGAGCGAGCGCCAGGCCTCGCACCAGCGGCGCACCATGGAGCGGTGGAAGGTCCACTCGGAGAAGCGGCCCTGGTCCACGAAGCCCAGCTCGCGCAGCACCGGCACGTCCAGCGCGTCCACCAGGCCCAGCGCCGCGCCCCGGCCCCGCT
>NZ_JBKGHJ010000766.1:0-2707 GCF_046520365.1 Corallococcus sp. 4LFB | reverse complement strand
AGCGTCTGGCTGGTGGCCTCCAGCTCGCCGCGCGTGGTGGAGAGCGTGCTCCTCCGTCTGGCGAGCCGCGTCTGCGTCTCGGAGAGCTGCTGGCTGGTGGCCTCCAGCTCGCCGCGCGTCTCCGCGAGGGTGGCTTCCGTGCTGGAGAGCGTGCCCTGCGTCTCGGTGAGCTGCTGGGTCGTGGCCTCCAGGTTGCCGGTCAGCTCGGAGATGCGCGCGTCGCGGTCGGCGACGTCGGTCTGCAGGCCCTCGATGGTGCCGTCGCGCTGGGCGACGGTGTCCTCGAGCGAGGCCACCCGCGCGGAGAGCTGTTCGCCCTGGCGCTGGGCCGCGTCCAGCTGCTCGGTGAGCGCTTGAATCTGGCCGGTGAGGTCCGCCTCCAGGGCGTCCTTCGCCGCGCGCAGGTCCTCCAACTGGCCGGTGAGGTCCTGCTCCAGCGCGTCCTTGGCCTGCTGGAGCGCCTGGAGCTCGCCGGTCAGCTCGTTCTCGCGGTCCTCCAGGTGCGTCTTGACGGCCTCGACCTCGCCCTCCAGCTCACCGATGCGCTCCCGGTGCTGCTGGATGGTGGCGTTGAGCTCCGCCTCGCTGTTCTCGTTGCGGGCGATGGTCTCCTGCAGCTCGCGGTCGAGCGAGGCGATCTTCCCGTCCCGCTCCTCCACGCGCTGCGTGAGGTCCGCTTCGAGGGCGTCCTTGTCCAGCCGCAGCTGGTCGCGCTCGCCGGTGACGCGGGCGATGTCGGACTCCAGGTCCGCCACCTGCTGCGTGAGGCGCTGCTCCAGGGCGGCGCGCTCGGCGTTGAGGCGTTCAATCTCCGCGTCCGAGCGGCTGGCGTGCTCCTCCGCGGTGGTGGCCCGGGCCTCCAGGCCGCGCACGGTGGCGTCGCGCTCCTGCTCCGTCTGCGTCAGCCGCTCCTGGAGGGCCTGCAGCTCGCCGTCGAGCTCCGCGTAGCGCTGGTCGCGCTCACTGACGGTGCGGGACAGCTCCGACTCGAACTGGTCGCCGCGCTCGCGCAGCTGGAGGATGTCCGCCTCGTTGGCGCGGACGGTGTCCTGGAGCTTCTGCTCCTTGACCTCGAACTCCAGCGTGACGACGCCGAGGTGCTTCTCCAGCTTGTCGAACTCGTTGCGCCAGTTCTCCAGGTCCGCGCCGCGCCGGGACAGCTCCTCGTCGCGGAGGTTGACCTCCTTGCGCAGGACGTTGATGTCCTTCTCCTTGGAGGCGACGACCTCGATGAGGTCCTTCTCCGAGGAGAACTTCTGGAGGAGCAGGTCGTCGACGGTGGCGCCGTGCTCGCGCTCCTTCTGGACGATGGACTGCTGCGCGTCGTTGAAGCGCCGCAGCAGGTCGTCCACCTGCATCTTCAGGCCCTGCAGCTCCACGTCCTTCTCGTGGAGGCGGTCCTCGACGGAGAGCAGCTCGCGCTCGCGGACGCTCCAGATTTCGGACAGGCGCGCGAGCTGGGCTTCGCGCGTCTTCAGCTCGTCCCGGAGGATTTGAATCTTGCCCTCGGGCGTGCCCATCAGCTCGCGGCGCGGGGGCGGGCGCTTGAGCTGGCGCGACTCCGCCAGCAGCTCCGCCTTGCGGTCCGCGATGGACGTGAAGGCCCGGTCCATGAAGGCCTTGTCCTCGTCCGTCATCGCGCTGCGGCGCTCGCGCTTGGGCAGCTTGGGCGGGGCGCCCGTGCGCACGCCGGGCATGGGCGGCGGGGCCTCACGCGGTGCGCCGGAGAGCGCGGCGTCCAGGTCCGCGTCCGTCTCGTCGGAGCCGGGCGGCACGATGCCCGTGCTCATGGAGGCGAGCTCCCCCATCTCGAAGGGGATGACGAGGTAGCCGTCCGCGGCGGCCGGCGTCTCACGGTGTTTGTTCAGACCCTCCACGCCGGAGTCGGAGGAGAGCAGGAGGACCTTCAGGTTCTGGCCCCACTTGCCCTTCTTGATCTGCCCACACAGGGCGAAGCCGGACTGGTCCGGCAGCTCCGCGCGCACGACCACGAGGTCGGGTCGGCGCTTCTCCAGCTCCCGCTGCGCGTCTGACGCAGTGGTGGCCATGGCCGTGTTGTAGCCCGCGCTCTTGAGCACGGAGGCCATGCTGAGTGCGAAGTCGTTCTGGCTTTCGACGATGAGGACGCGACGCTCCATGAAGCCCTTCACCCAGCAAAAAGTGCAGTGAAAACCGCCACATCCTATCGGGCGGGCGCAAGGCTTGGGAAGTTTCCGAGCAGCGCTCGGTCGGCTGCCTCACGAGTTCTTGCCGCGAAGCGCTCCCTGTCCGACAGGGGGGACCGACCCGGGGGACGCGTCCGCGTCCGGATCCCGCCCGGGGAAGTTGGTGGGCGGGGTGTGCCGGGCGAAGCGGGCGCCCTCGGGGGGGCAGTAGCCGTGGGCAAGCTGCGCGAACCACGGGTTGAGGGCGGATCCGGGCGGCGCCGGCGGGGGCCCTTCGTCCACGGCCGCGTCCACGGCCTCCTCCGCGTCCGCGGCCTCCACGTCGAGCGCGTCCGCGTCGTGGACCTCGTCGTTGTCAATCTCCTCCGGCTCGTCCAGCGCCGCGCCGGCGCGGGCCGGCGTGTGCCCGGCGTCGTCGTCCAGGGACTGGGCCTCGTCGGCGGCGATCTCCTCCGGCTCGTCGTCCGGGGAGGCGGCCGAGGACGGCTTCAGCACGGGCGGCGTGGGGCTCAGCCGGGGCGGTCCCTGGCGCGGCACGGGCG
>NZ_JBKGHJ010000765.1:0-2710 GCF_046520365.1 Corallococcus sp. 4LFB | reverse complement strand
CGCGGGGCTCGCCGCGGGAGCGCCGGGGGACGCCGGAGTGCCATGGGCCGGGGCCTGCGCCGCGGGCGCGCTCCCCTCCATCTCCAGCGTCACCAGCAGCTGGTGCACCTTCGCCATGTCGCCCTCACGGCCGTGCGTCTTCACGACGCGGCCGGCGTGGGGGGTGGGCACGGTGACGGTGGCCTTGTCCGTCATCACCTCGCAGAGCACCTGGTCTTCCTTCACCAGGTCGCCCTCCTTGACGTGCCACTTCACGAGCTCGCCCTCCGCTACGCCTTCGCCGAGATCGGGGAGCTTGAATTCGAAAGTCGCCATGAGCGGGAGTGTCTCTCTGGGTTGGGGAAGGGGTGCGTCCGGTCAGCCGAGTCGCTCGACGCGCTCGCGCTCCATCAGGCCCTTCATGAAGAATTCGGCGGCGCGGTAGCTGGAGCGCACCAGCGGCCCCGACGCCACGTAGAGGAATCCGTAGGACTCCGCCAGCGTCTTGTAGGCCTCGAACTGCGCGGGCGTCACGAAGCGCTCCACGCGCAGGTGGTACTGCGACGGCTGCAGGTACTGGCCCAGCGTGAGCACGTCCACGCCCACGTCGCGCAGGTCCTGGAACGTGCGCTCCAGCTCCGCGTCCGTCTCACCCAGGCCCACCATGACGGACGTCTTGGTGTAGACCTTCTCCGGGCGGTTCTTGAGGTACTCCAGCACGCGCAGGGACTGGCGGTACGTCGCGCGGCGGTCGCGCACCGTGGGCGTCAGCCGCTCCACCGTCTCCACGTTGTGCGCCACCACGTGCGGCTTCGCCTCCGCCACCGTGGCCAGGTCCTCTTCCTTGCCCTTGAAGTCCGGGATGAGGACCTCCACGAGCGTGCGCGGGCTCTCCTTGCGCAGCTCCCGGATGGCGGACGCGAAGTGGCTGGCGCCCCCGTCCGGACGGTCGTCGCGGTTCACCGACGTGACGACGATGTACTCGAGGTTCATCTCCTTCACCGCCTGCGCCAGATGGATGGGCTCCATCGGGTCCAGCGGCGGGGGCGCCCCCACCTTCACGTGGCAGAAGCGGCAGGCGCGCGTGCACACCTCGCCCATCAGCATCACCGTGGCGGTGCCTCCGCCCCAGCACTCGGCGATGTTCGGGCAGCGGGCCTCCTCGCACACCGTGGCCAGCCCCACCCGCTTCACGATGGCCTTCACCCGCTCATAGCCCTCGCCATGCGGCAGGCGCACCTTCAACCACTCGGGTTTACGGGTGCTTTCAGAGACCTGTGGGAGGGGGAACCGGTCGGGAGTCGCCATGGGTCGCGGGCCTTCTAGAGGGTGGGTGAAAGCAGGGTCAAGCGTGAAGCCCTAACGCCTCGCGTCAGCGCGGGCCAGCCACGAGGAGAACTTCCGGGAGGTGTAACGCGGTGGACAGGGCGCGGCCACGAAGGGCGGGCATGCCCATCCTCCAGCCCATGGCGGCCATCCACCTGGGGACCAGCGGGTACGTCTACAAGCACTGGAAGGGGCTCTTCTATCCGGCCGGGCTGCCGGCCCGCCGCTGGCTCCCCTACTACGCGCGCGTGTTCTCCACCGTGGAACTCAACGCCACGTTCTACCGCCTGCCCACGGAGGCCGCCGTGGACGGCTGGCGCGAACAGGTGCCCCCGGGCTTCCGCTTCGCCTGCAAGGGCAGCCGCTTCCTCACGCACCTGAAGCGCCTCACGGAGGTGGGCGAGGGCGTGGCGCACTTCTTCTCGCGGGTGCTGCGGCTGGGCGGCCGGCTGGGGCCCATCCTCTGGCAACTGCCGCCCGGCATGACGAGGCCGGATCCGGAGCGGCTGGAGCGCTTCCTCGCCCACCTGCCGGGGGGCGTGCGGCACGTCTTCGAGTTCCGGCAGGCGGCCTGGTACCACCCGGAGGTGCTCGCGGTGCTGGAGGCGTATGGCGCGGCGGTGTGCGAGCACGACCTGGTGGACGTGCCGGTGCCCCACCCCACCGGCGGCTTGCGCTACCTGCGCTTCCACGGCGCGCACTCGCGCTACGAGGGCCGCTATGGACGGCGCGCGCTGCGGCGGGTGGCGGCGGATTTGACGGCCTGGCGCGACGCGGGGCGGACCGCCTGGGTCTTCTTCAACAACGACCTCCAGGGCCATGCGCTGCTGGACGCGTTCGACCTGGCGGAGCTGCTGGGGGAACCGCTGCACCGGCCGGAGCCGGCCGCCGTGACGTAGACAGCGGCGCCCGGTCCCTGTGTGAGGACCGGACGCCGCCGGGACCGCGTGCCCGGGGGATCACTGACCGAGCACCTGCACCTCGATGCGGCGGTTCTGCACGCGGCCCTTGGGGGTGTCATTGGGGGCGATGGGGTTCGCGGCGCCGGCGCCGACTGCCTCGATGCGGCTCGCGTCCACGCCGTCGCGGATGAGGGCGTCCCGCACGCCCAGCGCGCGCCGGCGGGAGAGCTGCTGGTTGGTGGCCGCGTCGCCCGTGGCGTCCGTGTAGCCGGTGATGCGGAGGCGCGCGTCGGGCTGCGCCTTCATCAGGCGGCTCAGCTCACTCACGTAGACCTGCTCACGGCTGGTGAGGTTGGCGGAGCCTGTCTGGAACTCCACGCCCTCCAGCACGAAGCCCTGGGCCGCGCTGGGGCCGTTGAACGCCTCACGCAGGCTGTTGGCGTCGCTCACGCGCGGCTTCTCCTGGCCGGCGCCGCCGGTGCCCGCGTCCTGCGCCATGCTGG
>NZ_JBKGHJ010000764.1:0-2724 GCF_046520365.1 Corallococcus sp. 4LFB | reverse complement strand
GTGAAGGCCACGTAGGACAGCGCGCGGTCATGGACGATGTCGCCCTGGGACCGCGCGGTGAAGGGGATGCCGGCCTTGGGGCCGAGCCGCCAGAGCCACAGCGTCCGGTTCCGCTCCCCGTCCAGCGGGCTCCAGAGCAGCACCGAGTCGCCATCCTCGGCGAGGAAGGCACCCTCCGCCGGGTCCGAGACCCGCGTGTCCCCGCCCTCGGGCAACACCTTCGCGTAGGTGCCGAAGACGTTCTGGGCCGTGAACACCAGGAAGCGCTGCCGTGAGTCCACCCCCAGCAGCCGCCCTCCTTCGTGCAGCACGTCGAGCCTAGGAAGGACCTCCTCCGCCGGCCCTGGCTCCGTCTTCCCGCAGGAGGCCATTCCCAGGCCCAGGAACAGCAGGGCCACGGCCCGCGCGAACCTTCCACTCCAACCGTCAGTCATCCGGCTTCTCCCCCTCGTCGTTACAAGATTCGTGGTGTGCATCATCACTGTCAGAGCTCGACGCGAACGATGGACGGAGTGGTGGTGCCGTCCGCGTTCGCGGTGTCGACATCCATGTAGGCCGTGGGCGGGTTGTCCCGCATGAGGCGGGTGGGACCGGGCGTTCCGTCCAGCAGGCCCAGGTCGACGCGCTCGGATTGGTCCCACGTCCAGAGATGGCTTTCGGCGACTCCGTCACGCAGCACCGACTGGTGGAACAGCACCCGCTGCTTGTCCGGAAGGAACAGGATGGGCGCGGTCGGATAGGGGGCGTCCAGGTTCAGCTTCGAAACCTTCTCCCCGCGAGTCCATTCGAGCCAGTGGAGCAGCCCCTTGGTCCCTTTGAGGCGTACCGCATCCGTGAAGCCCTGGCTGAAGGCGGGGCCCCAGACGGTGTCGCTCTCCTTGGTCTGGTAGAGCCATGTCCCCTCGCCATCCAGGATCTTGTTTCCGGGCAGCACGCACCGGGTCTCGATGCACAGGTTCGGACTGCAACCCACCGCGGGCTGTCCCCCGAGCAGGAAGGGGCTGCACCGGTAGCGGGAGACGAGCCGTTGGCAGCCCTGGGCCGTACACACATCCAGGAAGTCATCCTCGGGCCAGCCGGCGGGCGCCCCCATCAACACGCCCACGGAGGCCACGAAGACGCGCTCCTCGTTCCACATGAAGCCACGGGTGGCCTTCCATACCGAGTAGCCGTTGTGAGGCACGCTCAGGTCCAACACCTGCGTGCCCGTGGCGATATCGAACAACCGCACGCGCTCACCCTCCACGAAACCGTAGCGGGTCCCCGAGGGTGACAGGAACGAACGACCGGGCAGGTCGCCCAGGTCCGTGACCGCCCCCGTGGGCACGTCGATGAGCCAGCGGTGGGTCCCGTTCACCAGCGACACCAGGGCCCCACGGCTCTCGAGCTCCGGCCAGCCAGCCTGGACCTGGACCTGGAGGGGCGTCTGGAGCACGCAGTCGCCAGGCGTGCAGGCCGCCGTCCTCGCCAGGCGGACGGAGGTGTCTCCCGCGGCGTCCCGCTCCAGCAGGGCCACGTAGCTTTGGGTCGCGTCATGGACCACCGCCCCCCAGGCCTGCTGGCTGAGCAGGAGGGCCTCCGGCGTGCCGGACCGCCAGAGCCAGACCGTCCGCACGCCATTCACCTCCGGGCTCCACAGCACCGCGGTCTGGCCATCGGCCGTGATGTCGGCCCCCTCCGCCACATCCGCGATGCGCACGGCGTCTCCCGTGGGAAGCGCCTGCGCGTAGGTGCCATCCGCGCGCACGGACAAGAGGACGCGCTGCCCTTCATCCACCTGGAGCAGACGGGCGTCACGGGTCACGGTCCGGAAGGAACCACCCCCATCTCCGTCTCCGTCTCCGTCCCCATGGCAATGGGCTGCGCCCAGGCTCGCCAGCAGCAATCCCAGCAGCCTCCACGTCCGGAACGGGAAGGCACTTCGTGTTTGAGCAGTCATTGGAAGCCTTTCGAAGCAGCGCGGTCCGGGGCTAGAGCCGGATGCGGACGATGTTGAGGGAGGACGGCCCCGCGATGGTCACGTACAGCGTGGTGGGGGAACCCGTCGTGGGGGCATATTGCGCGTTGGAGGCGGGCGTGCCCGGCAGCGTCAGCAGGTCCGTCAGGGCCACTCCGTCCCAGGCCACCAGATGGGTTTCGAACCCCTCGTCGGAGCGCGGCACATTCTGGGCGAACACCAGACGCTCCGCGTTCGGCAGGAAGGTGAACAGGCGCATGTCCACTTGACCTGACACCCTCACGGTGCGGAGCCCGGCGGGCCCGTCCCAGCTCAGCTCCTGGAGGGAGCCATCGAGCCGCAGCGACGCATGCTGCGACAGGTCCGCGTTGAAGACCGCAGGCGGCGAGTCGGCGCGGGAGGTCGTCGTGTTCACGAGCAACTGCATCGAGGCATCGAAGTAGGTGAGCTGGTACTCGCATCCATACGGGCCGCACCGCACGGTGCGGGTGCAGGACACGAGATCCGTACGGCCCGCGCCATACCAGCAAGCCCCTTCCCAGTACCCGAAGACACGGCACCCCGCCGCATCACACGTGACGGTGTCACGGTCGGTCGGGAAGGCAGGAGGCGGCGGCGGGGGCTCCTTGATGTTGAGGACGATGGTCGTCGCGTCGGTCATCAGCGCGGAGAGGACATTCCAGTCCTTGCGGTCGACTTCCTCGGCCCAGGACCGCTCCCACTGGAGGGTGCGCGTGGCGGTGTCGAACACCTGGAGGTGCCCTGCC
>NZ_JBKGHJ010000763.1:0-2729 GCF_046520365.1 Corallococcus sp. 4LFB | reverse complement strand
GCGGGCGACGCGGCGTGAGCTGCTCCACCGCGAACTGGAGGTTGCCGGTGACATAGGACAGGGGGTTGTTGATTTCGTGGCCCAGCGCCCGCGGCGAGCTGGCCCGCCATGGCCAGCTTCTCCGACTGCACCAGCCGCTCGCGCGCGGCCATCAGCTCGTGCGTGCGGCGCTGGGCGAGCGCCTCCGCCTCCAGGCGGCCGGAGCGCTCGCGGGCGAGCAGCGCGTCGCGCTCCGCCTGCACGCGCTTCTTGTCGGTGATGTCGCGCGCGTAGGTGGAGATGTTGCGGCCGCTGGACCAGACGTGCACGTCGTGCCAGCGGTCCCGGCCGGTGCGCAGCTCGAAGAGGCGGTAGCTCTCCTCGGCGGCCACCTCGCGCAGCGCGCGCTCGAACGGGGTGCCGCACAGCTCCGGGCACGCGTCCCACAGCACGCGGCGGAAGAGGGTCTCCGGGGTGCGGCCGGTGAGCGCGGCGGCGTTGCGGTTCACGTAGGTGAGGCGCCAGTCCGCGTCCACGGTGAAGAAGACGTCCGGCATGCTCTCCAGCACGTCGCGCACCCAGTCCAGCGTCTCGCGCAGCCCCTCCTCCACCCGCTGGGCGCTGGTGATGTCGCGCAGGCGCAGCAGCACCCCGTCACGCCGCAGGGGCACCGCGGTGCCCTGCATCAGGATGTCCCCTTCGGTGAAGTGGTCCGCGTGCAGCCGGCCGGACTCCACCACCTGGCGCAGCAGGTCCATGCGGCCGGCGATGCCCTCCTTCGAGGACACCTCGCCCAGGCGCCGGCCCCGGAGGAACTCCGGGACGCGGCCCAGCGCACGCGCGGCGGCGGGGTTCGCCCACAGCCACTCGAAGTCGAGGATGGCGCCGCTGCCGGAGCGCACGGCGCGCAGCGCCATGCACGCCTCGGGGTGGTCGCGCTCGGCCTCCTCCAGCGCGGCCAGGAGCGAATCCGGGAGCGGAAGGGCCACGGTCGTTTCGGTCCCGGACGACATCCGCCTCCTCGCGGCCCCGGCACTGCCCAACCCCCGGGGAGCCCGCATGTCGCCACGAATCCCACTGCGGCTCAAGTCAGCCTCAACCTTCGTATCTTTCTGAACTTTCTTGAATTGCAGACAAATGAAGGTGGGAGCGGTAAGGAGTCAGAAGGACCGACCCATCGACAGCAAGGTCGGCCACACTCGTCCCCGCCATGCGCCCTACCCTCATCACGCACGTCGCGTTCGAAGCCCTGCACCTGCCCCTGACGGAGCCGTTCGCCATCGCCACCGGCGCGCAGCACGCGGCGGAGAACGTGCTCGTGCGAATCACCCTCGCGGACGGCACGGTGGGGCTGGGAGAGGCGGCGCCCTTCACCGCGGTGAGCGGGGAGACGCAAGCCAGCACGCTCGCCGCGCTGGAGCCGGTGCGTGGGCTGCTGGTGGGCCGGGACGTCCAGGCGTGGCGGCCGGCGTCGGAGGCGCTGGGGGATGCGCTCGCGCTGGCGCCTTCCGCGCGGTGTGGCGTGGAGATGGCGCTGCTGGACGCGCTCACGCGGCACCACCGGATTCCACTGCACGCCTTCTTCGGCGGGGCGGGGACGGCGCTGGACATCGACATGACGGTCACGGCCGGGGACGTGGCGCACGCGGTGGCGTCCACGCGGGCCATCCTGGGGCGGGGCATCGACACACTGAAGGTGAAGGTCGGCGCGTTGGATCCGGACGCGGACGCGGCGCGGCTCGTGGCCATCCACCAGGAGGCCCCGAAGGCGCGCCTCTTCGCGGACGCGAACGGGGGCTACGACGTGGCGGAGGCGCTGGCGTTCCTCAAGGAGCTGGAGCGCGCGGAGGTGCCGCTGGCGCTGTTCGAGCAGCCGGTGCCGCCCTCCGACTTCGCGGGGCTCGCGGAGGTGACGCGCCGCTCGAAGGTGCCGGTGTGCGCGGATGAATCAGCGCGCTCGGCGAAGGACGTGCTGCGGCTCATCCGGGAGAACGCCTGCCACGGCATCAACATCAAGACGATGAAGTGCGGGATGGTGGAGGCGGTGACGATGTGGAGCCTCGCCCGCGCGGCGGGGCTGGAGCTGATGGTGGGCGGCATGGTGGAGAGCGTGCTCGCGATGAGCGCGTCCGCGCACCTGGCGGCGGGGCTGGGCGGCTTCACCTACGCGGACCTGGACACGCCGCTGTTCATCGCGAGCCACCCGTTCCAGGGCGGCGGGACCTATGCAGGCGCGCGGCTGACGCTGGACCCGGACGCGCCGGGCCACGGCGTCACGCTGCGCTGACGCGTCAGCCCTTGAGCGTGCCCCTCCCGGGAGGACTTCACGATTCTTCACAGGAGCGCCGCTGAGAGGGAAGGAAGGGCACTCCTCCGCCGTGCGGTGTGGCGAACGGAGCGGGGGCGGTTAGGGATGAGGGGCCCATGTTGGATGCGCCCTCGTCATCGCCCAGGCTCGCGCTCGTCTCCGAGGACCCCCTGGCCCGGGGCGCGCTCGCACGGGCGTTGAGCGAACAGGCGGAGGCCTGGACGGTGGTGGCGGCGGGCACGCAGGTGGAGCTGGAGGCGACGCGGGGCGAGCCGCCCGACGTGGTGCTCTGGGACACGGGCCTGCGGCTGGAGGAAGGCGCGGCGCCGGACCTGGGCGCGCCGGTGCTGGCGCTGGTGGCGGACGAGGCGGCGGGAGAGCTGGCGCTGGGCGCGGGCGCGAGAGGCCTGCTGTTCCGCGACGTGGCGCCGGGGATGCTGGG
>NZ_JBKGHJ010000762.1:0-2730 GCF_046520365.1 Corallococcus sp. 4LFB | reverse complement strand
GGCCCCTGCCCTGCCCCCGGCCGTGTCCGCGGAGTCCGGCGCCGCGCCCCGGATGGAGCCCCCCGGCCGCGCCCGCCCTGGAGATGGTGACGGACGCCGCGCTGGGGCTGAACATCGACGAGCCGCCCCGGACGGGGCCGGTGATTGGCATCGACCTGGGGACGACGAACTCGTGCGCCGCGTTCGTGCGCGGCGCGAAGCCCGGGGTGCTGCCCAGCCGCGAGGGCCACAACACGGTGCCCTCCATCCTCGCGTTCAACCAGCGCGGCAAGCTGGTGGTGGGCCACCCCGCGAAGGGGCAGATGCTCACCAACCCGCGCCAGACGGTGTACGGCGCCAAGCGGCTGGTGGGCCGGCCGTACGCGTCGCCCATCGTGGGGCAGATCAAGGGCCGCTTCCACTACGAGATCGCCGCGGGCCAGAACGGCGAGGCGGCGGTGCGCCTGGGCGACCGCATCTATTCGCTCCAGCAGATCTCCGCGCTGATCCTGCGGGAGGTCCGCGAGGTGGCGCAGAACCAGTTGGGCCAGCCCATCTCCCGGGCGGTCATCACGGTGCCCGCCTACTACAACGACAACCAGCGGCACGCGGTGCGCGAGGCGGGCAAGCTCGCGGGCCTGTACGTGGAGCGCATCCTCAACGAGCCCACGGCGGCGGCGCTGGCGTACGGCTACGGCCGGAAGCTCAACCAGCGCGTGCTGGTGTACGACCTGGGCGGCGGCACGTTCGACGCGTCGGTGCTGGAGCTGCACGACACCGTCTACGAGGTGATCTCCACCGGCGGCGACACGTTCCTGGGCGGCATCGACTTCGACAACGCCATCGTGGAGTACCTCCTGGCGGAGTTCCAGCGGCAGACGGGCCGCGCCTTCCAGGGGGACCGGGTGGCCCTGCAGCGCATCAACGACGCGGCGGAGCGGGCCAAGTGCGCCCTCTCCGAGCGCTCGGAGATGCGCGTGCACGTGGCCTTCATCACGATGATCGACAACAAGCCGTACGACCTGGACGTCACGCTCACGCGGCAGAAGTTGATCGCCCTGACGGAGGGGCTGGTGGACCGCACGGTCCAGGTCTGCGAGGAGGTGCTCCAGGCCAAGGGGCTGAAGCCGCAGGACATCGACGAGGTGATCCTCGTCGGTGGGCAGAGCCGCTTCCCGCTGGTGCACGAGAAGATCACGAAGTTCTTCGGCCGGCCGCCCAGCAAGGGCGTGCACCCGGACGAGGCGGTGGCGCTGGGCGCGGCGCTGCTGGCGCACAGCCTGGGGCAGCTGGAGGGCGTGGTGCTCATCGACGTGCTGCCCATGGCCATTGGCGTGGGGCTGCCGGGTGGGCGCTTCAAGCCGGTGCTGGAGCGCAACGTGTCGCTGCCGGCGGCCAAGAGCTACACGCTCTCCACGCACCGGGACGACCAGACGGAGCTGGAGCTCACCGTCTTCCAGGGAGACTCCGAGCGCGCGCAGGACAACGAGTACCTGGGCACGCTGCGGCTCGCGGGCCTGCCGAAGAAGCCGCGCGGCGCGGTGCAGGTGCAGGTGACGTTCGAGGTGAACAACGAGTCGCTGCTGAAGGTGATCGCGCGGGAGGGCAGCACGGGGCGCGAGGTGGTCAGCACGTTCACCACCCGTGACACGCCGGAGGTGGTGAAGGCGCGGCTGGCGCAGCAGGAGACCGCAGTGGCTCCGGCGGCGCGCACCCCCGTGGCGGCGTCCGCGCCGCTCGTCCAGGAGGCACCTCCGGACGCAGCGGTCGTGTCACGGCAGAAAGGTTTCATGGGGTGGTTGAAGGGCCTGTTCGGCCGCGCGTGATTCCCGGCGGGTTCCCGCTCGCCGAGTGGGCTGGCGGCGGGAGCCTTCGTGGGGGGATTCATCACCGCGAGTGCCTACGGGATTGAGCACCAGGGCTGCTATTAAGTGTCGGCGGTTTTTGACACATGGACGGCCCCCCCGTGCCCGACTTCTCGCGAACCCTTCCTGGCGTCCTGTTGAAGCTTGTCCATGGGCCTTCCGCCCACGCGCCGCTCTATACCTTCCTGGGAGACGGCGACGGCGAAGAGACCGTCTGGAGCGCGGCGGACCTGGACGCGCGCGCGCGGAGGATCGCGACGGCGCTGCGCGAGCGGGGCGCGGTGGGCGAGCGCGTGCTGCTCCTGTACCCGCCGGGGCTGGACTACGTCGCGGGCTTCTTCGGCTGTCTGTACGCGGGCGCGGTGGCGGTGCCCGCGTATCCGCCGGATCCGATGCGGCTGGAGCGCACCCTGCCCCGCCTGCGCGCCATCATCCAGGACGCGAGGGCGTCGGTGGTGCTCACCACGTCCGGCATCCTGGAGCTGTCGGACTTCGTCTTCGAGCAGGCGCCGGACTTCCGCGCGCTGCACTGGATGGCGACGGATGCGCTGCCGGAGGGCGGTGAGCGGGACTGGGTGGCGCCCGAGGGCGTGGGGGCGGAGTCGCTCGCGTTCCTCCAGTACACGTCCGGGAGCACGGGCACGCCCAAGGGCGTGATGCTCACGCACGGGAACCTGCTGCACAACCTGTCGCTCATCCACGGCGCGTTCCAGGCGCGGGCGGACAGCGTGGGCGTCATCTGGCTGCCGCCGTACCACGACATGGGCCTCATCGGCGGCATCCTGGAGCCGCTGCATGGTGGGTTCCCGGTGGCGCTGATGTCGCCGATGGCGTTCCTCAAGCGGCCCATGGCGTGGCTGGAGGCGGTGTCGCGCTTCGGGGGCAC
>NZ_JBKGHJ010000761.1:0-2731 GCF_046520365.1 Corallococcus sp. 4LFB | reverse complement strand
GTGACGGAGCCGGGCGCGCCGGTGCCGGACGCGGCGGTGCCGGGCAAGAAGAAGAAGGACACCGGGCCCAAGGCGGACACGCTGGGCGAGGCGCCGGACGAAGCGGACAAGGTGGACGACCAGGGCGGGCCCCAGCAGCGCATCCGCGTGTTCGGCCGCGTGTTCGCGCGCGCCACCGCCGACGAGCGGCAGAAGTACGAGCGCGACCTGGGCATCGACTCCGCGCGCGTGGGCGTGGCCGCGTCGCTGTCCAACCTGGAAGCGGAGGTGAGCGCGGACCTCGCCTCCAAGACGATCCTCAAGGACGCCTTCGTGCGGCTGGCGGACGACGACAAGCGCCTGCGGCTGTACGCGGGCCGCTTCAAGTCGCCCTTCCTCCAGCGCTCGCAGGAGTCGGCGTGGCGGCTGCCCCTCCAGGAGCGCGGGCTCGTGGAGGACTACCTCACGGAGACGAACGCGCTGGGCGGCCGGCGCCTGGGATTGATGGGCGAGTTGCGGCTCAAGGACGCGTGGGGCCTGAAGTTGTCCGCGGGCCTCTTCGAGGGCGGCGAGGACGCGAGCGGGAAGCGGCTGAGCGAGGACGGCTCCGCGCGCCTGAGCCTCCGCCCGTTCAAGTTCCTCACGCTGGGCACGAGCACGTACCTCACGCAGGTCATTGACGGGACGAAGCAGTACGCGGCGGCGGCGGACGCGGAGCTGAAGCTCTGGGGGCTGACGTTGACGGGCGAGGCGGCGGCGGGACGGCTGGCGTTGGGGCCGTTCCGCTCGCAGTCGGTGCTGGCCTCCTGGACGGTGCCGGTGGGCCGTGAGGGCTGGGCGGTGCAGCCGCTGGTGGGCGCGGAGGCGCTGCAATTGCAGGGCGGTATCCAGGCGCAGGGGCATTCGGTGACGGGGGGCTTCAACGTGTTGCTGGCGGATTCCTTCAAGGCGCAGGTCCAGGCGGAGCGTGCGCTCCGGCCGGGAGACGTGGCGCCCGCGCTCGAGCTGTCGGTGCAGCTCGCCACCCGCTTCCGGTGAGGAGACTGGAGATGATCTCGTTCGCTGAAGGCGGAGTGACGAAGCTGCGCCGTGAGTTCAAGCGCGTGCTGGAGGCCTCCGAGGCCAAGGCGGTGTGCACGCGGCTGTCGCAGGAGCTGGGCGGGGTGCTGCCGCCGCCCACGCGCATCGTGTCGGTGTACTTCGACAAGCCGGGGTTTCCGCTGACGCACCGTGCGCTGAGCACGCCGGAGGACTGCCTCAAGGTGAGGACGAAGGAGTACTCGCCGGACGTGGGCGCGGCGGGCCGCGCGCGCGTGGTGCTGGAGGTGAAGCGCGAGCGCAACGGGCTCACGCAGAAGCGGCGCGTGTGGGTGCCGCGCGCGGAGCTGGGCCGGGCCATCCGCGGGGGCGTGAGCCTGCTGCCGCTCATCGCGGGGGGCAGCCTGTCGCCGGTGCTGGCGGTGACGTACCGGCGGCACGTGTACCAGGTGTCGCAGGAGTGGCGGGTGACGGTGGACCGGGACATCGGCTTCCACTTCGTGTCGCCGGAGCTCGCCCTGTCGCCCATGGCGCTGACGGTGGAGCGGCTGGGGATGCCCGCGTGGGAGGACTCGCGGGTGGTGTTGGAGGTGAAGCACCTCGGGGCGGAGCTGCCCGAGTGGCTGTCGGCCCTCAATCCGGGGGGCCCGGCGGCGTACAGCAAGTTCGCGGAAGGCATGGCGCGGGTGCATGCCTTCGCTTCTGGTGGCGTTGGGGTCGTAGGGGGTTAGGGCACCGTGTTCATCGATTTCGAAGGCATTGACGGCAGCGGCAAGACGACGCTGTCCAACCTGCTCGCGTCCCGGCTGAAGCGGCTGGGCTACAAGGTCGCGCACGCGCGCGAGGGGGGCGAATTGCAGTCGCCCACCGCCCGGCGCATCCGTGAGCTCACGCGCGACGCGCGGCTCCTGGAGATGGGGCCTCGCGCCGAGTTCTTCCTGAACCTGGCCCGCGACGCGCAGCAACTGGAAGAGGTCATCGCGCCCGCGCTCAAGCGCGGCGACGTGTGCATCACCGACCGCTACCTCTACTCGCAGCTCGCGCTGACGGGCGGAGGGCGCGGCCTGAAGGAGGAGCAGCTCTTGCCCTCCTGCGAGCTGGCGTCGCAGGGGCTGTGGCCGGACCTGGTCATCCTGGTGGACGTGGATCCGGACCTGGCGCGGCTGCGCAAGCGGCTGGGCAAGGTGCAGAGCGGCAAGGTGAACGACACGGACAGCCGCAAGGGCCTGGTGGGCGCGGGGCTGGCGGTGCGCGTGCGCGAGGCGTTCCTCGCGCAGGCCCGCAGGGACCCGGCGCGGTGGATCATCCTGGAGAACAATGATCAGCCGCTGCGCGTGCTGGAGCAGCGCCTGGTGGAGGCCGTGGTCGCGCGGCTGGAAGGCCGTGAGCAGCCGGTGCAGCGGCTGGTCCCCGCCCCCACCCCGCCGCCGCCGGGCGTGGCGTCCGTGGACGACGTGGAGGAGCGCTTCTTCCACGCGGTGGACGGGCTGGAGGCGCGCGAGCCGCAGCTGGCGGCGTGGCTGCTCAACGGCATCCCGGGCCTGCCCGCGCACCAGCGCCGGCTGGCGTACGCGGAGCGGCTGCCCGGGCTCGTCGCGCGCAGCCTGACGGGGCTGGATGACGACACGGCGTGGACGCTGCGCGACGTGCTGTCCGCGAGCGTGCCGGTGGACGTGGCGGAGGGGCTGGGGTTCGTGACGTCCCGCGCTGCGCA
>NZ_JBKGHJ010000760.1:0-2748 GCF_046520365.1 Corallococcus sp. 4LFB | reverse complement strand
GAACACGCTCCGTCGCGTACTCCAGCGCGCCGTGGACGCGGCGGGGCCTCGGAGAGCACGAGCGTGAGGTCCGCCAGGGTGGCGCCCCACTGCACGGGCGTGCCCGGCACCTCCACCAGCGAGCCGCGCATGCCGGTGAGCTCCAGCGTCGCGGCGCCCGCGCCCGCGCCCGTGTGGTAGACGAACACGGAGTCCGTCATCCGGCCGCGGCCGATGTCCTTGCCCGGGACGAGCGCCTCCACCAGGTACTCGAAGGGGACGTCGGGGCGCGTCTGCGCGTCAGCCACTTCGTCGCGCACCTGGGCGAGCAGGTCGCGGAAGGTGAGCCCGTCCGTGAAGCGCGTGCGGAACGCCGCCGAGTGGGCCACGTAGCCGATGAGCGGCAGCAGCTCCGGGCGCGTGCGGTTGCCGATGGGCGTGCCGACGATGACGTCCGTCTGGCCGCTGTATCGGTGCAGCAGCGTCTGCCACGCGGCGAGCACGGTCATGTAGCCGGTGAAGCCCTCGCGGCGCGTGAAGGCCGTCAGCTCACGGGCGAGCGCGGGCGGGAAGTCCACCGTCATGCGCGCGGAGGTGAGCGGGCTCTCCGTGGGGCGCGGTCGGTCGGTGGGCAGGTCCAGCTTGCGAGGCATGCCGGCCAGCCGCTGCCGCCAGCCCTGGTCCTGTTCAGGCAGGCGGTTGCCCGCGATGCTGTTGCGCTGCCACGTCGCGAAGTCCGCGTACTGCACGGGCAGCGGGGGCAGGGGAGACGGACGGCCCTGGAGGAAGGCGTTGTAGAGGTGGCCCAGCTCCTGGACGAACAGGGCGATGGAGAGCGTGTCGCTGACGATGTGGTGGACGCCGCCCAGCAACAGGTGCAGCTGCGTGTCCAGGCGGACCAGGGTGTGCGCACCACGGGGCCGTTGACCAGGTCGTACGGCTTCGCGGCGTCCTCGCGAGCGAGCCGCATGGCCTCGGGTTCGCGCGTCTCCATGGGCCCGCGCAGCTCCACGCGGGTGAGCGGGACGTGCATGTGCGCGTGGAAGCGCTGCACGGGGCGGCCGTCCACGACGTCGTAGGTGGTGCGCAGCGCTTCGTGGCGCTGGACGATCTCCTGGATGCCGCGCTCCAGCACGTCGGCGTCCACGTCGCCTTCGAGGCGCAGGACGAACGGGATGTTGTACGCGGACAGGCCGGGCAGGTGCTGCTCCAGGCGCCAGACGCGCTCCTGCACGAAGGACAGGGGCAGCTCGCCGGTGCGCGGCAGCGGCACCAGGGGGAGCTCCACGGAGACGGGGGCCCGCGGGGCCTGACGCAGCAGGGGCACCAGGCGTTCCGCGATGCCCGCGACGGTGGGGGCTTCGAAGAGGGCGGCGAGCGGCAGGTTCACGCCGAAGGCGTCGCGCACCTGGTTGAGGAGCTGGGCGGCCGTCAGCGAGTTGCCGCCAATCTCCAGGAAGTCGTCGTTGCGTCCGACGAACTCCAGGCCCAGGCGCTCGCGCCACAGCGCGGCCACGCGTTCTTCCACGTCACCGCGAGGTGCGTCGTCACGGACGGGCTGCGAGGAGGCCGGGGCCGAGGTGACAGGCTCGTCGAAGTCTGCGGCGTCGGTGGGCATCTGGGACCTGTCGAGGGATGCGGCGGCGGCCTGTGGCTGGGACGGGGTGAGGCTGCGGCGTCGGTCACGGCTGGGACGGGTGACGGCTGCGGAGGCGGCCTGCGGCTGGGACGGGGTGAGGGCTGCGGCGTCGGTGGAGGTCGTTGACGGAGGCCCGTCGAAGGAAGCGGTCTCCGTCAGCGTCGCCACGCGCCCCGTTCCGGCGAACGCGTTCGCGGTCTGGGGCGCGCGTGGGTGTTCCCGAAGGACGCGGCGTGGGTGGTCCCGAAGGACGAGGACGCAGCGCCGCCGTGCGAAGACGACGGCCCTGCGATGCGGTTATCGGTGGTCGTTGCCTCCCGGCCAGCCCCGCTCAGGTGCGCGGTCCCCGACAGCCCATCGGTTCCTCCGAGGGAGGCCGCGCCCGCGGAGACGGAGATCCCCGAGGAATCCGGCCGCACGGCTTCAGCGCCGTTCACCTGCGCCGGAGACCGCGTCGCCGTGGTGATGCGGCCGGACGCCGGGCCTTGCGCCTTCGGCTCCACCCAGACCGTCTTCTCCTGGAAGACGTACGTGGGCAGGTGCATCCGCAGGCGCTGCTCATGCGCGTAGAACGCGCTCCAGTCCACCGCGACGCCAGCGGTCCACAGCTCGCCCACGGCCTGGAGCCAGCCCATCTGCTCCGTCGTCGCCCCGCCCACGCGCAGCGACGCCAGCCCCTGGACGCGGCGCCCGTGCTCCTCCCGCGTCAGGTTCGCGCGCACCAGCGGCGTCACGTCCTGACCGGGCCCCACCTCCAGCAGCACCGCGCAGCCTTCCTCCTGGAGCGTCTCCACCGCGCGGGTGAAGTGCACCGGCCTGCGCATCTGCTCCGTCCAGTAGCGCGGATCCGCGAGCTGCCCCGGCTGCGCCACCGTCCCCATGAGGCTGGACACGTACCGCACCGCCGGCTCGGACCGGCGCAGCGTCCCCACCACCCGAGCCAGCTCCGGCATCACCGGCTCCACGTCCACCGAGTGGAACGCGTGCGGCGCGGGCATCCGCACCGCCCCGGCCTTGCGGCCCTTCAACTCCGCCTCCAGCCGCTCCACCTCCTCCACCGGACCGGACACCACGCAGCGGTCCGGCGCGTTCACCGCCGCCAGCTCCAGCCGGCCCGACAGCAGCGGCTG
>NZ_JBKGHJ010000075.1:0-22664 GCF_046520365.1 Corallococcus sp. 4LFB | reverse complement strand
GACCGCGACCCCGCCCCGCGCCGTAGCGGACGGGGCCGTCCGAAGCGCGCACCAGCCGCACCACGGCGTCCACCCACTCCGGGTGGGCGTTGAGGGACGGCACCAGCGTCAGCGACTCGCCGCCCGCCGCCACGAACTGCTCCTTCGCGCGGAGGCCAATCTCCTCCAGCGTCTCCAGGCAGTCCGCCACGAAGGCAGGGCACATCACCGCCAGCCGCTTCACGCCCTTCGCCGCCAGCTCCGGCAGCACCAGGTCCGTGTAGGGCTTCACCCACGGCGTGCGCCCCAGCCGCGACTGGAAGGACACCGTGGAGCCGCCCTCCGGCAGCCCCAGCCGCTGGGCCAGCAGCCGCGCCGTCGCGAAGCACTGCGCGCGGTAGCAGTGCCGGTTCGCGTCCGTGAGGGCGTCGCAGCACCCCGCGGACGCCAGGCAGTGCTGCCCCGTCGGGTCGCTCTTGCGCATGTGGCGCTCCGGCAGCCCGTGGAAGCTGAACAGCACGTGGTCCGCGCGCGTGTCCGAAATCACCGGCCGCGCCACCGCCGCGAACGCGTCCAGGAAGCCCGCGTCGTCCCAGAACGCCGGCACCGCGCGCACGTTGGGGACGTCCCAGCCCTCCGCCAGCACTTCATACGTGCGCGCCAGCGACGACGCCGAGGACGACGCCGCCTCATGCGGGTACAGGGGCAGCACCGTGAACTCCGACACGCCCCTCGCCTTCAGCCGCGCGATGGCGTCCGGCAGCGACGGGTTGCCGTAGCGCATGGCCAGCTCCACCTCGTAGTCGCCCCCCAGCCGCTCCCGCACCGCGGACTCCAGCGCGCGGCTGTACACGAGCAGCGGCGAGCCCTCCTTCATCCACACCTTGCGGTACGCCTCCGCGCTCTTCGCGGGACGGAAGGGCAGGATGAAGAGGTTCAGGAGGAACCAGCGCCCCACCGGGTGCACGTCGATGACGCGCGGGTCGTTGAGGAACTCGCGCAGGTAGCGGCGCACCGGGCCAGACTCGGGCGCGTCCGGCGTCCCCAGGTTGACGAGCAGCAGTCCCCGCTTCGTGGTCGGAACAGGCATGCGCGAAGTCTCCGGCGCCTTCAGTGCAGCGCGTGCGGCAGCGTGAGCGCGAACTCGGCGATGCGCGCCTCGAAGCGCGTGCCGTCCGGGCGCTCCATCTCGTAGGCGCCGCGCATGGTGCCGAAGGGCGTGCGCAGCATCGCCCAGCTCGTGTACTCGAACCGCTCGCCCGGCTTGAGGTGCGGCTGACGGCCGACCACGCCCTCGCCCTTCACCTCGTCCACGTGCCCCTGGGCATCCGTGATGACCCAATGCCGCGAACGGAGCTGCGCCGGCACGGTGCCGTCGTTGAACAGCTCCACCTTGTACATGAAGGCGAACTGCCCGGACTCGGGCGTGCTGCGCTCCGGCCAGAAGGTCGGCTCCACGGTGACGCGGATGCCATCAGTGGTGGCGGTGGACATGGCGGGAGACTTGGCAGCGACTCCCGCCTGATGCAAGCGAAACGCAGGGCCCCGCCCGTCAGCCGCGCTCCTGCTCCCGGGCCGCCGCGTCCGGCGCCTTGTCCGCCTCCGCCACCGGGGAGGGCTTCTCCCCTTCCGGAGGCTTGGGGAACACCAGCGACGCGAGGATGGCCACCAGCAGGCACCCGCCAATCACCGCCAGCGAGATGCCAATGGGAATCTTGAACCAGTGCTCGAGGAGCATCTTCACGCCCACGAAGGCCAGGATGATGCCCAGGGCGGCCTTCAGCAGGTGGAACTTCTCCATCAGGCTGGAGACGACGAAGAACAGCGAGCGCAGGCCCAGGATGGCGCAGACGTTGGACGTGTAGATGATGAACGGGTCCTTGCTGATGCCCAGCACCGCCGGGATGGAGTCCATGGCGAAGAGCAGGTCCGTGGCCTCCACCACCATCAGCACGATGAACAGCGGCGTCACCTTGCGCCGGCCGTCCTCCATGAGGAAGAAGCGGCTGCCGTCCCCCTGGCGGGCCACCGGCAACAGGCGCCGGGACATCCTCACGATGAAGCCCGCCTCCGGGTCCACGTCGTCGTCGTCCTTGGCCCAGAGCATCTTGGAGGCCGTGTAGACGAGGAACGCGCCGAACAGGAAGATGAGCCACTCGAAGCGGGCCACCAGCGCCGTGCCCGCGACGATGAGCACCGCGCGCATCACGAACGCGCCCAGGATGCCCCAGAAGAGCACCCGGTGCTGGTGCTGCGGCGGCACCCGGAAGTAGCCGAACACCATCAGGAAGACGAAGAGGTTGTCGACCGACAGCGCGTACTCCACGACGTACGCCGTCAGCCACTCCAGCGCCGGGCCCTTGCCGCCGTAGTGCAGGATGCCCCCGCAGAACGCGAGGCTGATGCTCACCCACACGAGCGTCCACAGCGTCGCCTCCTTCGACGACACCGCGTGCTCCTTGCGGTGGAACAGCCCCAGGTCCAGGGCGAGCATCGCCAGGACGAAGACGTTGAAGCCCACCCAGGGCCAGAGTGTCTGAGTCATCACGCCCGCTGCCTACTCCGGGACGGCCCCGGCGGCTACTCCCATTCCGTCGCCGGGCGCCGCAAGACAACCAGGGAACGCCCCACCGCCTGCACCTTGCCGCCCGCCGGGGTGTGCGTGCGCAGGGATTCCCCCGTGGCCGCGGTGTCCACCACCAGCTCCCAGTCCGCGCCCCACTCCAGCGCGGGCAGCATGAAGGTGATGGGCTCGTGGTGCGCGTTGAGCAGCACCAGCAACGTGTCCCCGACGATGCGGTGGCCCTCGTCGTCCGGCGTGGCGATGGCGTCCCCGCCCAGCAGGAAGGCCAGGGAGCGCACATACGGCTTCTCCCAGTCCTCGCGCTTCATCTCCTTGCCGTCCGGCCGGAACCACGCCAGGTCCTTCAGCTCGCTGTCCCAGATGTGGGCCCCGCGGAAGAAGCGGCGCTTGGACAGCACCGGCTGCTCGCGGCGCAGCTTGATGATGCGGGAGGTGAAGTCCAGGAGCTGGCGCTGCTTCTCGTTGAGCTCCCAGTTCACCCACGACAGCTCGTTGTCCTGGCAGTAGGCGTTGTTGTTGCCCTTCTGCGTGCGGCCCATCTCGTCGCCCGCCACCAGCATGGGCACGCCCTGCGACAGGAAGAGGGACGCCAGGAAGTTGCGCTTCTGCTGTTCGCGCAGCGCGTTCACCTTGGGGTCGTTCGTCTCCCCCTCCACGCCGCAGTTCCAGGCGTGGTTGTCATTGGCGCCGTCGCGGTTCTCCTCGCCGTTGGCCTCGTTGTGCTTCTGGCTGTACGTCACCAGGTCGTGCAGCGTGAAGCCGTCGTGCGCGGTGACGAAGTTCACGCTCGCCGTGGGCTTGCGGCCGGACAGCGCGAACAGGTCCGAGCTGCCCGTGAGCCGGGAGCCAATCTCCGCCGCCTGCCGGTCGTCGCCCTTCCAGTAGCGGCGCATGGTGTCGCGGTACTTGCCGTTCCACTCGCTCCACAGCACCGGGAAGTTGCCCACCTGGTAGCCGTAGTCCCCCACGTCCCAGGGCTCCGCGATGAGCTTCACGCGGCTCAGCACGGGGTCCTGGTGGAGGATTTGAAAGAAGGCCGCGCGGGTGTCGTAGCCGTGCCGGTCGCGCCCCAGCGTCGTCGCCAGGTCGAAGCGGAAGCCGTCCACGTGCATCTCTTCCACCCAGTAGCGCAAGCTGTCCGCGATGAGCTTCAGCGCGTACGGGTGCGTGGCGTTCCACGAGTTCCCGCACCCGGTGTAGTCCATGAAGTAGCGCGGGTCCTTCTCGCTGAGCCGGTAGTACGCGCCGGCGTCCAGCCCCTTGAAGGACAGCGTGGGCCCCAGGTGGTTGCCCTCGCAGGTGTGGTTGTAGACCACGTCGAGAATCAGCTCGATGCCCGCGCGGTGCAGCAGCTTCACCATCCCCTTGAACTCCGACACCTGCTCGCCCAGCGAGCCCGACGCGCAGTAGCGCGCGTCCGGTGCGAAGAAGCCCAGCGTGTTGTAGCCCCAGTAGTTGGAGCGCCCCTTCTGGGTGAGGAACGGCTCGTCCATGAAGGCGTGGATGGGCAGGAGCTCCACGGCCGTCACGCCCACCTTCTTCAGGTGTTCGAGGGTGGCCGGGTGCGCCAGGCCCGCGTACGTGCCGCGCAGGTGCTCCGGCACGCGCGGGTTCAGCTTCGTGAGGCCCTTGACGTGCGCTTCGTAGAGGACCGTCTTGTTCCAGGGGATCTCCGGCCGCCGGTCGTCCTCCCAGTCGAACCCGTCCGACAGGATGACCGCCTTGGGCACGCCCCAGGCGTCGTCCTGCGTGTCCATGACGAGGTCCTCCTCCTTGCCCCCGTGCACGTACCCGTGGATGGGGGCCTTGGGGTCCACCTTGCCGTGCAGCGCCCTGGCGTAGGGGTCCACCAGCAGCTTGTGCGGGTTGAAGCGCAGGCCCTTCTTGGGTTCATACGGCCCGTGAACCCGCAGGCCGTACAGACAGCCCGCGTGCACGCCCGGCATGTACCCGTGCCAGACGTGGTTCGTGGTCTCCAGCAACGGGAAGCGGCGCGTCTCCTTCCTGGGGTCGGCGGGGTCGAAGAGACAGACCTCCACCTTCTTCGCGTGCTCACTGAAGACGGCGAAGTTCACGCCGTTCCCGTCGTACGTGGCGCCCAGGGGAAACGGCTTCCCTGGAAGCACCTCGGCCCTTCTCATCCAGTGCTCCTCTCCAGCAGCACCACCGGGAACTCCGCGAGGAGCGGCCCCAGGGCCAGCCCCACGCCTCCCGGCCCCTGCTGGGGACGGACGGGGCGCCCGGTGAAGACATTGCGGAACATCATGCCCGCATATGCCTCCGGAAGGTTCAGGAACGTACCGTCGTACGCTTGCGCCAGGCCCCCGGACTCCAGCGCCTCCAGGGTGTAACGCGGCGCGCAGGCAATCAGCACGCTGTCACCGTGCGTGCGCGCGAAGCCGACCGCTGCGGGCGAGCGCGGCCCGGACAGCTCCAGCGCCTCGTAGCCGCCCATGCGGAACAGGTCCGCGTACCTCTGGCGCAGCCGCAGCGCCTCCGCCAGGACGAAGAGCTTCACCTGCCCGTCGTCCAGGTCCTGGCCCAGCCGCGCGCACAGGCCGGGCCGGTCCTTCGCCGCCGCGGCGTCCAGCGCCGTGAGCAGCCGCTCGCGCAGCGCGTAGTCCACCGGCCGGCGGTTGTCCGGGTCCACCAGCGACAGGTCCCACAGCTCGCAGCCCTGGTACGTGTCCGCCACGCCGGGCGAGGCCAGCTTCAGGAGCAGCTGCCCCAGCGCGTTGTGCTGGCCCGCGCGCTCGATGCGGCGCTTGAAGGCCCTCACGTCGTCCAGGAAGGCCTGGCTCTTCGCGGGGTCGAAGCACGCGTCCACGAAGCGCGCCATCGCGTCGTCATAGGCGCCGTCCGGGTTGGTCCACGACGTGCGGACCTTGGCCTCCTTGATGGCCTTGGCCATGTACTCGCGCACGCGGCGGTGGAACTCCTGGAGCTCCGCCTGGGGCACGTGCTCGCCCATGGGCCACGCGCCCACCACCGTCTGGAAGAAGAGGTAGACGTCGTTGGACGACGGCGCGGGGCCGCCTGGCAGGTGGCTGACGAAGGGCTGCGTGAGGTCCGCCCAGGCCCGCGCCCGCTCCCGCCAGACTTCCGGCAGCTCCGTGAGGACGCTGATGCGCGCGCGCACGTCCTCGCTGCGCTTGGTGTCGTGGGTGCTGGAGGTGAGCATGCTCGCCGGCCAGCGCTCCGCGCGCTCCTGGTTGCGCAGGTGGAAGGTGGTGGAGCGCATGCCGAAGTGCTCCGGCTCGCCGCCCACCTCGTTGAGGCTCACCAGCCGGTTGTAGATGTAGAAGACGGTGTCCTCCAGGCCCTTGGCCATGACGGGGCCCGTCACCTGCTGGAGCTTCATCGCGAATCTCAGCATCACCGCCTTCTCGTCGTCCCCCACGTGCTCCGGGTAGCGGCCCAGGAGGATGTCGCGCAGGAAGTCGAAGATGGACGCGTTGGTGTTGGGGTTGCGCTCCTTGGCGCGCTGGAGGGTCCACTCGATGTACTGCACGTCGCGCGCGTCCAGCTCCGCGCGCCAGCCGTCCACGTAGGTGCGGTAGACGGGGAACAGCGCGATGAACTCCACCAGCGCGCGCCGCAGGCTGTTGAGCGTGAAGTCGCGCGTGCGGCGGTTCATCTCCGAGATGCGGTTGAGCTCGTGCGCCAGCACGTTGATTTCGCTGGCCATGCTCACGCGCATGATGAGCAGCTTCTTCTGGTACACGAGCTCCGCGAAGTCCTGCGTGCCGCCCGCGAAGCGCTCGTACGTCTCCGTCAGGTGCGCCTCCGCGGCCGGGTGCACGAACAGGCCGCTCACCGCGTTGGCGAAGCGGTAGCCGGTGGTGCCGTGCACCGCCCACGCGTCCGGGATGCGCTCGCGGCCGCCCTGAATCTTCTCCACCGCCACGAAGAGCGCCTTGCGCAGCGGGCTGTCCGGCGCGTCCATCACCTCGCGCCGCCACTGCGCGCGCAGGAGCGACTCCACCTCCGGCCACCGCGAGTCGTCCCCCTCCTGCTTCCCCGCGTTGAACCGCGCCCGCGCGCGCTCCACGAAGAAGCGCTCCTGCAGGTCCAGGAAGTAGGCGGTGGGGTCGAAGAGGCCGTCCGGGTGGTCGATGCGCAGGCCCGTGACGCGCTCCTCTCGCAGCCAGTCGAAGATGAGCTGGTGCGCTTCCTGGAAGACGTCCGGGTCCTCCACGCGGATGGCCGCCAGGCCGTTGATGTCGAAGAAGCGGCGGTAGTTGATCTCCTCGCCCGCCACGCGCCAGTGCGCCAGCCGGTAGCTGCACCCCTGCAGCAGCGCGTCCAGCATGTCGAAGGAGCGCACGTTGCCGGGCGTGCCGTTGAAGGCCCGGACGTTCTCCTCCACGTACGCCGCCAGCTCCGCGCTGTCCGCCACCACCGCGCCCAGCCGCCGCTTGATGACCTCCTTCTCGCGGTGCCGCTCAATCACCTTCGCCGGGCTCACCTCCGTGCGCGGCGGCAGGTGCTCCAGCGCCGTCAGGATGGAGAGCAGCTCCACCAGGTGCGGCGACTCCGCGCCCAGCTGCTTCTCCAACCGCTCCAGGCCGTACCGGAGGACGCTCGCGTACTGCCGCGGCGCCACCGGCAGCCGGTGGTCGTAGTAGTGCAGGTGGAAGGCGCCGGACTCGTAGGACAGCTTCAGCTCGCCGCGCTCCAGCACGATGCCGTACTGGTCCCCCAGGATGGGCAGCAGCACCTTGTCCGCCAGCTCGTCCTTCACCGGCTGCCAGTCCACGTCGAAGAACTTCGCGTAGACGGACGACGGGCCGTTCTCCAGCACGTCCAGCCACAGCCGGTTGTCGCGCTCGATGCCCATGTGGTTGGGCACCACGTCCAGCACCTGCCCCAGGCCGTGCTCGCGCAGGGCGTCACAGAAGGCCGCGTGGTCCTCCGGCGTGCCCACCTCCGGGTTGAGCCGTTGGTGGTCCACGCAGTCATAGCCGTGGGTGCTGCCGGGCGTGGCCTTGAGGTAGGGCGACGCGTAGAAGTCGCTCACCCCCAGCCGGGCCAGGTACGGCACCAGGGCCTTCGCCTGCTGGAAGGTGAAGTCCTTGTGCAGCTGCATCCGGTAGGTGGACAGCGGCGTGACGCGGCGCGATTGCAGCTCGCGTCGGACCTGCTCGAAGAGCGCTTCCGCCTGCGCTTCCACCGTCGTGTGCGTACCGTCCGCGTCCGTCTGCCGCGCGGAGCGCTCCCCTGCCTCGGAACCGTCGTGGAACATGGCCCCCAGAGGTAGGTCCGACGCGGCGCGTCCGCCAGCAGGCAGATGCACCTTCGCCCCCTTTTCAACGCTCCAGGCGACCCCTGGACGGCAGGGGAAAAAGCGGAGGGCCCGTCCCGCGCGATGCGTGACGAGCCCCCAGGGTCCTTCGGGCGACCGGCGACGGCCCCGACGGGCCCTGCACCGTTCAGCTCAGGTGCTTGTTCACCAGCGCGGTCATCTCGAACATGGTGACGTTCTTCTTGCCGCCGAAGATGGGCTTCAGCTTGTCGTCGGCGTTGATCTGGCGCTTGTTCTTCGCGTCCTGGAGGTTGTTCTTCTTGATGTAGTCCCAGATCTTGCTGACCACCGCGGTGCGGGGCAGCGGCTTGTTACCGACGATCGCCGCCAGCTCCGTGGAGGGCGTCATCTCCTTCATGAACGCGGCGTTCGGCTTGCGGCCCGCGGCCTTCTTCGCGGCAGGGGCCTTCTTGGCGGCGGGAGCAGCGGTCTTCTTCGCAGCGGCTTTCTTGGCGGCCATTCGTCTTGTGTCTCCTCCCCTCCGAAGGGGACGTTGCACGGCGTGCTTGCATCTTCAAGCTAGAGCCGATGGCGCGTAGTAGCACGGCCTAGAGCGAAAAACAGCGCCCATCGCTCGCTTTTTCCCTCTGGGGCCCCTCGGAGCGATGGCTTCGGAGCCTAGAACTCGGCCCCGCAGCGCATTCTTCCCTCGGGAACGGAACCCATGCGGCGCGTCCGGAGCCCTAGAAACCGGCTCCGGAGGCCGTTTTCCCTCGGGGATTGTGCCTCGCGACGCGTCCGGAGGCGGAAAGTCGGCACCTGGAGCGCGCGCCCCCTCTGGAAGAACGGCGCCCATTTCGGCGGTGGACGGGATGTGGCTTTTCGGATGAAACAGCGCCCATGAATGCCCTCATCACTGGCGCCGGCGGCTTTTTGGGGACCTGGCTCGCGCGGGCGCTGGCCGCTCGCGGCGACCGTGTCTCATGCCTGTTGCGCCCCACCACGGACACCCGCGAGCTGGAGAAGGCCCTGGAGGGCCACCCCTGGACGCGGGTGGTGGGCGACGTGACGGACCCCGGCTCGCTGGCTGGCGCGGTGAAGGGCGTGGACGTCGTCTTCCACCTGGCCGGCATCCGCCGCGCCGCGCGGCGCGACGAGTTCATGCGCGTCAACGCGGAGGGCACCCGCCTCATCTGTGAGGCCATGGCGGCGCTGCCCCAGCCGCGCCCCCGGCTGGTGATGTGCGGCTCCCTGGCCTCCCACGGCCCCTCCACCCCGGAGCGGCCCCATGTGGAGGAGGACGCCTTCCATCCGCATGAGTGGTACGGCGAGAGCAAGGCGGAAGGGGAGCGCATCGCGTTCTCCTTCCAGGACCGGCTGCCCGTGACGGTGATCCGCCCGCCTCGCATCCTGGGGCCCGGAGACCGGGAAAACCTGACGTTCTTCAAGCTGGGCAAGAAGGGCATCCGGCTGGAGCTGGCCGGAGGCCCCCGCCCCCTGTCCCTGGTGGACGTGGAGGACGTGGTGGACCTGCTGCTGGTATTGGCGGAGAAGCCGGAGGCCCTGGGCCAGGCGTTCTTCTGCGCGGGCCCGGAGCGGCTGACCCTGGAGGAGATGCAGGACCTGGGGGCGAAGGCCCTGGGCTTCCAGACGCGCACCTGGCGCCTGTCCCCGGCGGTGCTGACGGCCCTGGCCACGGCGGCGGACGGGGTGACGCGGCTCACCGGCCGCAAGCTCCCCCTGAACCGGAAGCTGGCGCGGCAGCTCCTGGCGCCGGCCTGGACGTGCTCCGGGGCCAAGGCTGAACGCCTGCTGGGCTTCCGGCCACGCCGTGGGCTGGCGGAGAGCATCACTCGCAGTGGTGAATGGTATCGCGCGCAGGGCTGGTTATAGACCCATGCGCCCAAAGGGCCGGCCGCCCACGCCGGCCCATCCGCTTTCGTTGACCGGACCCCCTCCAGGATGGGAGGAAGCCCGACCGCCCATGCCCCCCAAAGTGCCCGCCAAAGCCGCCTTCTTCGACGTCGACGGGACGCTGGTCCGGACGAACATCGTCCACGTCTACGCCTATTACGCGACGAACCGGGGCTCGCTCCGGGGCATCGCGGGCCGCACCCTGGGGACCGCCCTGGGGCTGCCGGTGTTCGGCATCCTGGATGCCGTCAACCGCAAGGCCTTCAACGAGTTCTTCTACCGGTACTACTCCGGCCTCAGCGAGGACCGGCTGGTCACCATCGCGGAGGACATGTTCGAGGACGTCCTCAAGCCCGCCCTGTACGAGCAGACGCAGGACCTCATCGACGAGGCGCGTCGTGCCGGCTGCCGCATCGTGCTGGTGACGGGCGCGCTGGACTTCACCATGCGCCCGCTGGCCCGGCACCTGGGCTGCGACGACGTCATCGCCAACAAGATGCAGTTCGTGGGCGGCAAGGCCACCGGCAAGGTGATTCCGCCCATCATCGAAGGCGCCAACAAGGCCAACGCCATCCGCGCCTACTGCGAGCGCGAGGGCCTGGCCCTCAACCAGTGCCACGGCTACTCGGACAGCGCCTCCGACTACGCCATGCTCGCCGTGGTGGGGCGGCCCACCGCGGTGAACCCGGACCTGCGGCTGCGCTCGCTCGCGCGCGCGTACAACTGGCCCATCCTGGACCTGAAGTAGTCCCCCACCCCTTCCGCCGTCCCTCAATCCATGCGCCCGCTCAAGACGCTCCAGAAGCTGTACGACGAGGAAAGCCAGGTGGTCATCACGGAGAAGGGCAGCCCCCCGCGGGCGCTCTTCTACGGCGAGGGCTTCCTCCAGGAAGACCTGCCCGTGGGCACCCGGGTCATCTTCCCCCGCCCCCCGCTGGAGGGCGTGCCCAACGTGAAGGCCGCCATCCGCTGGGCCATCAACCACCCGGAGGGCATGGACCCGCTGCACGCGCTCTTGCGCCCCGGCATGCGGCTGACCTGCGTCATCGACGACATCAGCGTGCCCCTGCCGCCCATGGTCACGCCGGACGTGCGCCAGTCCATCCTGGAGGTGGTGCTGGAGCTGTGCGCGGACAGCGGCGTGGATGACGTGCACCTGGTCATCGCCAACGCGCTGCACCGCCGGATGACCGAAGGCGAGATGAAGCGCATGGTGGGCGAGAAGATCTTCGACGCCTACTACCCGGACCGCTACTACAACCACGACGCGGAAGACCCGGACGGGATGACGGAGCTGGAGCGCACCAGCCACAACGAGGTGGTGGCGGTGAACCGGCGCGTCGCGGAGAGCGACCTCATCGTCTACGTGAACATCAACTTCGTGCCCATGAACGGCGGGCACAAGTCCATGGGCACGGGCGTGACGAACTACGCGTCGCTGCGCCACCACCACAACCCGAAGACGATCCGCGAGTCGGACTCCTACATGGAGCCGAAGGCGAGCGCGCTCTACACGAAGAACTCGCGCATCGGCACGGTCATCGACAACACGCTGAAGGTCTTCCACATCGAGACCACGCTGAACAACCGCATGTTCGGCGCGCCCACGGACTTCCTGGCGAAGAAGGAAGAGGACTACACGGAGGCGGACCGGCTGAAGTTCCAGGCCCTGCGCTTCACGCTGTCCAAGCTGCCCCGCGCGGCGGCGCGCAAGGTGCTCAACGCCATCCCCGCGCCCTATGACGTGACGGGCGTGTTCGCGGGGGCCACGGAGCCCACGCACGCGAAGACGCTGGAGCAGAGCTGGAAGCAGTACGTGGTGCCGGTGGAGGGGCAGAGCGACATCGTCATCTTCCCCATCCCGTTCGTCAGCCCCTACAGCGTCAACTCCATCCTCAACCCGCTGCTCGTGCAGGTGATGGGGCTGGGGTACTTCTACAACCTCAACCGGGGCGTGCCGCTGGTGAAGAAGGGGGGCGTGCTCATCCTCCTGCACCCGGCCTACGACGAGTTCGACCCCGTGCAGCACCCCAGCTACATCGAGTTCTTCCACCGGCTGCTGCCGGAGACGCGGGACTCCATGAAGCTGGAGCACAAGTACGAGAAGGAGTTCGCGGAGAACCCCAGCTACGTGCACCTGTACAGGAAGGGCAACGCCTACCACGGCGTGCACCCCTTCTACATGTGGTACTGGGGCGAGAACGGCCGCCAGCACGTGGGCAAGGTCATCGTCGCGGGCGCGGAGAACAACCACGTCCCGGCCCTGCTCGGCTGGGACCGCACGGACACGCTCTCCGAGGCGATTGAAGAGGCGCGCGGCTTCATGGGGCGCTCCGCGTCCATCAGCCTGCTGCGCATCGCGCCCACGGTGATGGTGGACGTGAAGTGAAAGGGTCGCACACGGACATGGCCACGCTTCCCCAGCTGAACGTCACCGAGGTCTTCACCGGCAAGCGCATCGTCTTCGTCGGCACCACCGGCTTCGTGGGCAAGGTGACGCTGTCGATGCTGCTGGCCCACTACGGCGACGTGCTGGACCGGGTCTACGTCGTCGTGCGCAAGGGCAGCGCCGCGTCCGCGGAGCGCCGCTTCTTCGACAAGGTGGCGCCCAGCGAGCCCTTCCAGCCGCTGCGCGACCGCCTGGGCGACGACGGCGCCATGGAGTACCTGAAGCAGAAGTGCACCGTCCTGGACGGCGACATCACCGACCCCCTGGTGGGCCTGGAGGAGGCGCAGGTCGCGGCGCTCACCGGGCAGGTGCACGCCATCGTCAACTGCGCGGGCCTGGTCTCCTTCAACCCGTCGCTGGAGGTGGGCCTCAACGTCAACACCCACGGCGTGAAGAACGCGGTGGCGCTGGCGCTGCGCTGGAGCGTGCCGCTCATCCACATGTCCACCGCGTTCGTCGTGGGCAACCGCAGCGGGCTCGTCTTCGAGGACGAGCCGGTGCTGGGCTACTTCCCCAAGCAGGGGGAGATGGACGGGCGCGACTTCAGCCTGGAGCAGGAGCTGGCGGACGCGGACAAGATCGTCGCCCGCCTGCGCGAACAGGCGGATGACAAGGCGCTCACCTCCCTCTTCCGGCAGAAGGCGCTGGACCGCCTGGAGGAGGAGGGCCGCGACGCCACGGATGAGAAGACGCTGCGCCTGGCCGTGGGCCGCGAGCGCAAGCTGTGGCTGTCCGGCGAGCTGGTCCGCGCGGGCATGGAGCGCGCGCGGCACTGGGGCTGGCCCAACACGTACACCTACGCCAAGCACCTGGGCGAACAGGTGATGGCGGGGACGCCAGGGCTTCGCTACTCCATCGTGCGGCCCTCCATCGTGGAGAGCGCGGCGCACTTCCCCTTCCCCGGCTGGAACGAGGGCTTCACCACGTCCGCGCCGCTGGCGTACGCGGGCATCAAGGGCCAGCGCGGCATCCCCGCGGGCGACCACGCCATCCTGGACATCATCCCGGTGGACCAGGTGGCGGGCGCCACGCTGGGCATCACCGCACACGCGATGCAGGTGGAGGAGCGCCGCGTCTACAACCTGGCGTCCGGTGACGTGAACCCGTTCCTCGCCAGCCGCTCCGTGGAGCTGGTGGGCCTGTACCGCCGCCGCTACTACCGCAACCGCGAGACGGGCAACTCGCTGGTCAACGCGCTGCGCTCGCGCATCGAGCCGCAGCCGGTGAGCAAGCAGGAGTTCCAGCTGCTCAGCGCGCCCATGCTGGCGAAGGGCGCGAAGCTGCTCAAGAAGGCCATGGACGAGGTGCGGCCCGCGTGGGGCGCGCCCCGCGTCCAGGCGATGATGGACAAGGCCCGCGTCGCGCTGGACGAGGTGGAGTCGCAGGCCGGCAGCCTCTCCGGCCTCATCGAGCTGTTCCTCCCCTTCCTCTGGGAGAACCGCTACGTCTTCCGCTGCGACAACACGCGCTCCGTCTACGAGCGCATGGTGCCGGCGGACCGCGCGAAGATTGACTGGGCGCCGGACCGCATCGACTGGCGCGAGTACTTCCTGGGCACGCACCTGCCCGGCCTGGAGAAGTGGGTGTTCCCCGGCCTGGACGAGGAGCGCGAGAAGCGCACCGCCATCCCCGCGCACCGCGACCTCCTGGAGCTGTTCGAGGCCACCGTGCACGCGTACCGCCACCGGGTGGCGTTCCGCATGGCCGCGGGGGAGAAGGAGGAGCGCTTCACCTTCGGGGAGGTGCACCGCTACGCGGCCCGCGTGGGCAGCTACCTCATGGCCCAGGGCATCAAGCGCGGCGACCGCGTGCTGCTGGTGTCGGAGAACCGCCCGGAGTGGGCCATCAGCTACTTCGGCATCCTGCGCGCGGGCGGCACCGCCGTCCCCGTGGACCCCGCGCTCACGGAAGCCGAAGTGGTCAACATCGCGAAGCGCGCGGCGGCGAAGCAGTGCCTCGTGTCCGAGCAGGCCGCGCAGGACTTCCCCGGCCTCTTCGCGGCGCTGGGTGAGGACGTGGGCGTGGCGAGCCTCGCGGAGGCCATGACGGGCGACCCGGCGTTCCCGGACCGCATCGGGCCCGTGCGCAAGTCCGCCGCCGCCGACGACGTGGCGAGCGTCATCTTCACCTCCGGCACCACCGGCACGCCCAAGGGCGTGATGCTCACGCACCGCAACTTCGCGTCGCTGGTGGCGAAGCTGGCGGGCGCGTTCGACGTGGGCGTGGGCGACGGCGTGCTGTCCGTGCTGCCCCTGCACCACACGTTTGAATTCTCCGCCGGCTTCCTCACGCCGTTCATGCGCGGCGCGGAGATCACGTACATCGACGAGCTCACGTCGGACCGGCTGGGCGACGTCTTCGAGACGGGCCGCGTGACGGCGATGATTGGCGTGCCCGCGCTCTGGCAGCTCTTGCACCGCAAGATTACGCAGGAGATGGCCGCGCGCCCGCCGGTGGTGGAGCAGGCGCTCAAGGCGCTGATGGCGGCCAACGGGGAGCTGCGCAACCGCAGCTCGCTCAACCTGGGCAAGCTCCTGTTCTGGCCGGTGCACCGCAAGTTCGGCGGCCGGGTGAAGGTGCTGGTGTCGGGCGGCTCCGCGCTGTCGGAAGAGGTGCACCAGGCCTTCCACGAGCTGGGCTTCACCATGCGCGAGGGCTACGGCCTCACGGAGGCCGCGCCGGTGCTGGCGGTGTCCGAGGCCACCAACAAGCGCGTGAAGGGCACGGTGGGCAAGGCGCTGCCGGGCATCGAGTTCAAGATCCAGAACCCGGACAACGACGGCATTGGCGAGGTGCTGGCCAAGGGCCCGAACGTGATGGCGGGCTACTTCGGGGACCGCGAGGCCACCGAGGCCGTGGTGAAGGACGGCTGGCTGCACACCGGCGACCTGGGCCGCATGGACGACGAGGGCCGCCTGTACCTCATGGGCCGCGCCAAGGACGTCATCGTCGACGCCAACGGCAAGAACGTCTACCCGGACGAGCTGGAGGAGCTGTACCAGGAGCACGAGCACATCAAGGAGCTGTCCATCGTCGGCCTGCCGGAGGACGCGGGCGGCGAGAAGGTGGCGTGCCTGTGCGTGCCGGACTTCAAGGACCGCCCCCGCGAGGAGGTGCGCCACGAGCTGGAGGAGCACTTCCGCAAGGTGAGCGCGGGCATGCCCTTCTACCGGCGCGTGAAGGTGCTGCGCTTCTGGGACGGCGAATTGCCGCGCACCTCCACGCGCAAGGTGAAGCGCAAGCGCGTGGTGGAGGAGCTGCAGCGGCTGGACCGCGTGGCCGCCAGCGCGGGCCGCGTGAAGGAGAAGGCGCAGGCGGCGTCGCCCACGGGCGGCGTGTCGGACTGGCTGCACCCGCTCATCGCGGAGGTGTGCCACCGCCCGGTGTCGGACGTGCGGCCGGACGCGCAGCTCATTGGCGACCTGGGCTTCGACTCGCTGATGCTCACGGAGATGTCCGTGGCGCTGGAGGGCGCGGGCGTGCCGCTGCCCGCCATCGAGGACCTGACGCAGGTGCAGACGGTGGAGGACCTGCGCAAGCTGGTGGTGGCCTCCGGACGCCGGCCGTCGCAGGAGACGCGGGCGCGCGACATCAAGAAGCAGGCCGAGCGCGCGGAGGAAGCCGAGATTCCGGTGCCGGAGTCCGTGTCCGCGCTGGGCCGGCAGCTGCTGTCCTTCGGGCAGAAGGTGCTCTACGGCGGCGTCTTCGACGTGAAGGTGACGGGCAAGACGTTCATCCCGCAGAACCGCAACTTCCTCGTCATCGCCAACCACGCCAGCCACCTGGACGCGGGGCTGGTGCGCGTGGTGCTGGGTGACCAGGGCGAGCGCATGGTGTCGCTGGCCGCGCGCGACTACTTCTTCGACACGCCGCTCAAGCGCGCGTGGTTCGAGAACTTCACCCACCTCATCCCCATCGACCGGCAGGGCTCCTTGCGCGAGTCGCTGCGCGTGGCGGGCGAGGCGCTGCGGCAGGGCTTCAACGTCCTCATCTTCCCGGAGGGCACGCGCTCCAAGACGGGCGAGCTGATGGAGTTCAAGCCGACGCTGGGCTACCTGTCGCTCACCTACGGGGTGGACGTGCTGCCGCTGTACATCCACGGCGCGTACGAAGCGCTGCCCAAGGGCTCCATGTTCCCCAAGACGAAGGAGCTGGAGGTGCACGTGGGCCCGGCGCTGGAGTACGCGTCGCTGAAGGCCCGGGCGCAGGGCATGTCGCGCTCGGAGGGCTACCGATACGTGACGCACATCGCGGAGGAAGCCGTGCGCGCGCTGAGGGCGGGCAAGGTGCTGGACCTGGAGCAGGTGGGCGCGGACCGGGACTTCACCCCGCCCGCCCGGGCCCTGCCGGAAGGGAAGGACGCGTGAAGCTGCTCGTCACCGGAGGCACGGGGTTCCTGGGCACGCACCTGGTGCCCAGGCTGGTGGAGGCGGGCCACGAGGTGCGCCTCATCGCGCGCTCGAAGCCGTCAGGCCCCGCGTTCGCGAAGACCGAAGTCCAGCAGGGCGACCTCAAGGACCGGGACGCCGTGCGCCGCGCGCTGGAGGGCGTGGACGCCGTCTACCACCTGGCGGGGCTCGTCTCCTTCCAGAACAAGGACGCGCGGCGGATGTACGAGCTGCACGTGGACTGCACGCGCGAGCTGCTGCGCGACGTGCGCGAAGCGGGCGTGAAGCGCGTCATCCTGGGCTCCACCTCCGGCACCATCGCGGTGTCGAAGGATGACCGGGTGGGCACGGAGGACGACGACTACCCCATCACCACCGTCGCCAACTGGCCCTACTACCTGTCCAAAATCTATGAGGAGAAGCTGGCGCTGGAGTACTGCCGCAAGCACTCCGTTCCCCTCGTGGTGCTCAACCCCAGCCTGCTGATGGGGCCCGGGGATGACCGGCTGTCGTCCACCTGGACGGTGGTGAAGTTCCTCAACCGCGAGATACCAGCCATGCCCGGCGGCGGCATCTCCTTCGTGGACGCGCGCGACGCGGCGGACGCCTTCGTGCAGGCGCTCACGAAGGGCGAGGTCTACGGCCGCCACCTGATGGGCGTGAACATGGCCATGTCGGACTTCTTCGACCGGCTCCAGCGCCTCACCGGCGTGCCCGCCCCGCGCATGAAGCTGCCGCGCGAGCTCAACATCTGGGGCGGCAAGCTGCTGGAGCAGTTCGCGAAGCTGCGCGGCACCGCGTCGAAGCTCGACCCGCAGGAGGTCGAGATTGGCGAGCACTTCTTCTACCTGGAGCCCGCCAAGGCCGAGCGCGAGCTGGGCTTCAAGGCGCGCGACGTGCACGAGACGCTGCTCGACACCGTCCAGTACCTCTACGGGAAGATGCCGCCCGGGAGCCTGCCCGGCACCCGCGGCCGGCTGGCCGAGTCGCGCGAAGGCACCTGACGTCAGGCAGCGGTGGCGCGGCTCAAGGATTCGCCGCGCCGCCGTGCACCCGGCCGCCGCTCACGCGCTCCACGAGCCGGGCGGCGTTCGGATCCGAGTCCTTGCGGTGCCACACCCAGGCGGCGCCCAGGAAGGCCACGCCCACGAGGACGAGGATGAGCCGGGCCAGGAAGGACGGACCGCCGCCTGCGTCCGCCATGGCCTTCAGCCCACCACGCGGTTGCGGCCGGTCTTCTTGGCCTTGTAGAGGTTCGCGTCCGCCACCTTGATGAACTGGGCGGGCTCCGACATCTCCGGGGCGACTTCCGCCACTCCGATGGAGATGGTGACGGGGATGTCCTTGTCCTCGAAGACGAAGCGCTTGTCCTCCACCAGCTTGCGGATCTTCTCCGCGAACACGCGCGCCTTGTCCGGGCCGTCCTCCGGCATGACGACGGCGAACTCCTCGCCGCCGTAGCGCGCGAAGCACTGCTCGCGGCGCACCAGCCGCTTGATGGACTGGGCCATTTCGCGCAGCACGTGGTCGCCGGCCAGGTGGCCGTGGACGTCGTTGATCTGCTTGAAGTGGTCGATGTCGAACATCATCAACGACAGCGTGCGCTGGTACCGGTGCGAGCGGCCCATCTCCCGCTCCAGGTACTCCAGGAAGTAGCGCTTGTTGTTGATGCCGGTGAGACCGTCCGCGATGGTCAGCGTGTAGATGGTCTCGTGGTACTGGGTCTCGATGTTGTCGCCATCGAGGAACTTGAAGATGGAGCCGCCCACCTTCACCAGGTCCCCGCTGCGCAGGGGCTGCGCCTGGAGCACCTCCCGGTCGTTGAGGTAGGTGCCGTTGGTGGACTGGAGGTCCTCCACGAACATCTTCCCCTGCCGGCCCCAGATGCGAGCGTGGCGGCGGGACACGTTGTCCAGGTCCACCACGATGTGGTTGTGCTGGTCGCGGCCGATGGTGAACTCGGTCTCTTCCAGCACGTACTTCTTGCCCAGCTCAGGGCCGTGGATCTGCACGAGGCAGCACTCGGTGCCGCGCTCGGGACCCGGGGTGAGGCTGGAGATCTTGGTGACTCGCGTTTGGTCGCCAGACATCGCGCCGGCCACGCTAGCACGCAAGGTCTGGGGAAGCCACGCAAGCCGGGAGGACGCACGGGGTTGCGCCCCTCCTCCTACATGCCGCGAAACCGGGAGGTCGCTTTTCCCCCATCCACCCCGCCCGGTTGGGCACTCAACGGAAGGGCCTGCACGGGCGGCACGGCCATTGTGGGGAGGCGGGCGGCGGCTAACGTGGCCGGCACCTATGTCAAAGCTGCTGGCCATGATTCTGGCGGGAGGCGCGGGCACGCGCCTGGAGCCCCTGACCCGTGAGCGCGCGAAGCCCGCGGTGCCGTTCGGCGGGCGCTACCGCATCATCGACTTCGTCCTGTCCAACTTCGCCAACTCCGGCGTGTACCGGATGAAGGTGCTGACCCAGTACAAGAGCGACTCGCTCAACAACCACCTGTCGCGCGCGTGGCGCATGACGGCGTTCCTGGGTCACTACGTGGAGGCGGTGCCCGCGCAGATGCGCACCGGCGTGGACTGGTACAAGGGCAGCGCGGACGCCATCTACCAGAACCTCAACATCATCACGGACGAGGAGCCGGATTACATCTTCGTCTTCGGCGCGGACCACGTGTACCGGATGGACGTCCGCAAGATGCTGGACTTCCACATCGAGCGGAAGGCCGCGTGCACGGTGGCGGCCATCCCCGTCCCCATCGAGCAGGGGCGCGAGTTCGGCATCATCGACGTGGGGCCGGACGGGCGGATGCTCGAGTTCCTGGAGAAGCCCAAGGACCCGCCGCCCATGCCGGGCAACCCGAAGATGTGCCTGGCCTCCATGGGCAACTACCTCTTCAGCACGGACACGCTGGTGAAGGAGGTGGTGCGCGACGCGGCGGACGAGAAGAGCGCGCACGACTTCGGCAAGTCCATCATCAGCGAGCTGTACAAGCGCGAGCCCGTGTACGTGTACGACTTCGCCCAGAACACGGTGGCCGGCCAGGAGGACAAGGAGCGCGGCTACTGGCGGGACGTGGGGAACATCGACGTCTACTACCAGTCCAACATGGACCTGGTGGAGGTGGACCCGACGTTCAACCTCTACAACGACCGCTGGCCCATCCACACGCAGCCCAACAACTACCCGCCCGCGAAGTTCGTCTTCGCGGACCAGGACAACCGGCGCGTGGGCAAGGCGACGGACTCGCTGGTGGCGGAGGGCTGCATCATCTCCGGCGGCAGCGTGCACCGCTCGGTGCTGTCGCCCAAGGTGCGGGTGAACTCGTATTCGGAGGTGGAGGACTCCATCCTCTTCGAGAACGTCACCATCGGCCGCCGCTGCCGCATCAAGCGGGCCATCATCGACAAGAACGTGGAGATTCCGCCCGGGATGACCATTGGCTACGACGCGGCGGAGGACAAGCGCCGCTTCCACGTCACGTCCGGCGGCGTCGTCGTCATCCCCAAGGGGATGAAGGTCACCTGAGCGGACGAAGGCACGAACGGGCGCTCCCGGAGACCCTCCCGGGGCGCCCGCGCCCGCGTCACTTCGAGCGGAACGCCGCCTTCACCTCCGGGCGGTTGAGCACGACGAGCGACCAGATGCCGGGGATGAGCCCCAGGCCCCACGCCGGACCGCAGCACGGGATGCAGCAGATGATGGCCACCGCCATGGCCAGCCCGTGGAGCTGGAGGTTCTTCATCTTCCACGCCCCGAAGACGACCAGCCCGTTGAGGCAGAGTCCGGGCAGGGCGCTGAAGAAGAGGAAGGTCGGGCTCAGGAAGGGGCCCACGACGGCCCGGGCCTGCACCCGCAGCTCCGGCGGGTACACCTCCAGGGCCTTGTCGATGGTTGCGTGCAGCTGCTCCAGGCCCGCCGGGGACAGCGTCCGGTAGAGCCCGAAGAGCGAGTACAGGACCCACAGGCCGCCCATCCCCATCATCAGGAGGGCGGGAACCTTGAGGGCCTGGGCCGCCCTGGCTCGCGTGGGGTCGGCGTCCGGCGCCGGGGCCATGCCCTGGGTGTCGTCCATGGCGTGCACTCAGGCCGGCTGGCGCATGGCCGCGACGGGGCGCTTCTCGAAGGCGGCGAGCGTGGTGGCGATCTCCTGGTTCACCTGCCGCAGCATGTCCTGCTTCTCCCGGAACGGGAGGAAGGCGCTCTTGAAGCCGGACACGATGATGGTGGTGAGGTCCTCCAGCGACAGGCCCAGCTGGCGGTGGGCGAGCCACAGCTCCTTCGTCACGGTGGTGTCGGTGATGAGGCGGTTGTCGGTGTTGATGGTCACCCGCAGGCCGTAGTCGAAATAGAACTTGAGCGGGTGGGACTCCAGCGAGGACACCGCGCCCGTCTGGACGTTGGAGGACGGGCAGACCTCCATGGGGATGCGGTGGTCGTTGACGTAGTTGAGCAGGTCGCCGTCCTCGCGCAGCCGGGTGCCGTGGCCGATGCGGTGCGCGCCCAGCGAGTGGATGGCCTGGGAGATGGACTCCGGCCCGTAGGCCTCGCCCGCGTGCGCGGTGCAGTTGACGTTGTTCTTGAGGATGAGGCGGAAGGCGTCCAGGTGGTCCTTGGCGGGGAAGCTGGCCTCCGCGCCCGCCAGGTCGAAGCCGACGACGCCGCGGTTCTTGTACGCGACGGACAGCTCCGCCAGCCGCATGGACGTCTGCGGGTTGATGTGGCGGATGCCGCAGACGATGACGGCGCACTTGATGCCCGTCTCGCGCTTGGCGGCGCGCAGGCCCTCCAGCACGGAGTCGATGACCGTGGTCATCTTCAGGCCCTTCTGCAGGTGCAGCGCGGGCGAGTAGCGCACCTCCAGCCAGCGCACGTTCTCCGCGGCGGCGTCCACCGCCAGCTCGTAGGCGGCGCGGTAGAGGGACTCGGCGGTCTGGAGCACGGAGAGCGTCACGTCGAACGCGACGAGGTACTCCTCCAGGCTCTTGCACACCTGGCCCATGTGGATGGCCTTGGCCAGGCCGTCCTCGGTGTCGGCCATGAGCTTGATCTTCTGCTGCTCGGCCAGCTCCAGGATGGTCTTCAGGCGCATGGACCCATCCAGGTGGCAGTGCAGGTCCGTCTTGGGGAGCGCGTGGAGCAGCTCCTCCGTCACCGCCAGCGTGGGGGGCGGGATGATGTCCGTGCGCCGGGCGGATGAAGGGATGCCGGTGGCGTTGGGGGTTTCGTCTTCACGAATCGTGGGCATGGTCGAAGTTCCTCGCTTGCGTCATCCTCCCCCAAACCATGCCGCCCCGCGTCTGTCCACGCCTGCTCCTGGTGCCCTGCCTGACGTTGACGCTGGCCGTCATGGCGTGCCAGCGGGCGCCGGTACAGCCCGCCTTCCAGTACTCCAGCGATGCGTCCTCCCGGACGGGGCTCACGGCCCTGGCGGACGGGGTGCTCCTGGGCAACGAGGCGGGCGCGGTGGTGCGCCTGGACCGCGAGGGCCGGCCGGTGTGGACCACCCGACTGGGCCGCGAGGTGGCGGTGGCCCCCGTCCTGGCCGGCGACAGCGTCATCGTGGGGACGGTGGTGGGGGAGCTGGCCTGTCTGTCGCTTCAGGACGGCAAGGAGCGCTGGCGCCTGGGCGGAGAGCCCCCGGTGCTCACCCCGCCGTGGTGGACGACGCGGGGCGCACCGTCTTCCTGGTGGCGCCCGACGGCGCGGTGCACGCCCTGGCGGTGGACTCCGGACAGGCGCGCTGGAAGCGGCCAGCCCCCAGGGCTCCTGCGCAGGCTCCGGCGGCGCAGGCTCCGGTATCCGCTCCGGTGAAACCCTTGGAGCCACAGGTGTCCGTGGCCCCGGCGCTCCGGGCCGCGCCGGTGTTGCTGGAGGGCGTGCTGGTGGTGCCGCTCGGCTCCGGGCTGTGGGCGCTGGACGCGCGGAGCGGTGAGCCGCGCTGGTCGAAGCCGGTGACGGACGTGGTGGGCTGGACTCGGAGCGCGACACCGTCTTCGTGGCCACGCGCCGGGCCGGGTGCTGGCGCTGTCGGTGAAGGACGGGAGCATGCGCTGGGAGCAGCACTTCGCGGACGGGGTGACGGGCCGCCCGCCGGGCGCTGGC
>NZ_JBKGHJ010000759.1:0-2748 GCF_046520365.1 Corallococcus sp. 4LFB | reverse complement strand
CGACGCGGCCCAGGGACTCCAGCTCGCCGTCGGGCAGCCACCGCGCCCGGTCGCCGGTGCGGTACATCCGCGCTCCGGCCTGGGACGCGAAGGGGTTCGGGACGAAGCGCTCGGCGGTGAGCTCCGGACGGCCCAGGTAGCCGCGGGCGACGCCCAGTCCGCCCACGTACAGCTCCCCCACCATGCCGGGGGCCACCGGCGCCAGGCGCGCGTCCAGCACGTACACCTGCGCGCCCGGCAGGGGACGGCCGATGCTCAGGCGCTCCGGCTGCACGGGACCGCTGAGGGTGGCGCAGATGGTGGCCTCGGTGGGGCCGTAGGCGTTGAGGAGCGTGCGGCCCTCGCTCCAGCGCCGCGCCACCTCCGGGGACAGCGCCTCGCCCGCGGAGATGACGGTCTGGAGCCCGGGCAGGTCGCGGGGCTCCAGCTGCGCGAGCACCGTGGGCGTGAGCGTCACCGCGGAGATGGCGCGATCCACCAGCAGGGCGCGCAGCGGCTCCACGGGCAGCAGGTCGTCCGCGTTCGCCAGCACCAGACAGGCCCCGGACAGCAGCGTGGCGAAGACCTCGCAGACGGAGGCATCGAAGCTGGCGTTGGCGAACTGCAACACCCGGCTGTCCTCGCGGTAGCCGTGCAGGCGGCCCGCGGCGGCGGCGGTGTTGCACAGGCCGCCGTGGGTCAACAGCGTCCCCTTGGGACGGCCGGTGGAGCCCGACGTGTAGATGACGTAGGCCAGCCGGGAGGCGTCCTCCCACGCGTCATCCAGGTTGCCTTCGGCCTCGCGCTCGATGCGGTCCGCATGCTCATCCACCTGCAGCACGTAGCCGCGCCGGTCGATGAGGTGCTCCAGCGCCGAGTGGGTGATGAGCACCGGGGCGCTCGCGTCCTCGGCGATGAAGGTCAGGCGTTCGGAGGGCAGCGCCGGATCCAGCGCGAGCCACGCGCCGCCCGCCTTGAGGGTGGCCAGCATGGCGACGACGAGGTCGACGGAGCGCTCCAGGAACAGGGCGACGCGCAGCTCCGGGCCCACGCCCAGCCGGCGCAGGTGGCGCGCGAGCTGGTTGGCGCGGACGTTGAGCTCCGCGTACGTCAGGCGCTCTTCACCGTGCTCCAGCGCGGGAGCGTCCGGCGCGCGGGCCACGCGGGCCTCGAAGAGGCGGTGGACCGGGGATGAGGCCCCGTCCATGGGCACAGCGGGGTTCCACTCCACCAGGACCTGGCGGCGCTCGGCGTCGGACAGCAGCGACAGGTCGCCCAGGCGGCCCTGGGGCCGCGACGCCACCGCCTCCAGCAGGATGCGCCAGTGTTCGAGCAGCCGCACCATGGCCTCGTGCGGGAAGCGGGGCGCGTCGTGGAACAGCAGCAGCCGCACCTGGGCCCCCGGGATGATGCCCAGGCCCAGCGGGTAGTTGGAGCGCTCGACGGAGTGGTGGTCGCGCACGTCCAGGCTGAGGGAGCGCTGCCGCAGGGATTCGTCGATGGGGTAGTTCTCCACGACGAGCAGCGAGTCGAAGAGCGGGGTGCCGCGCGGCAGGTCGCTCCAGGCCTGGACCTGGACGAGGGGGGAGAACTCGTACTGGCGCGCCTCCGCCACCTGCTCCTGGAGGGCCTTCAGCCAGGGCAGCAGCGCCGCGCCCGGGGCGGGCAGGCGCACGCGCAAGGGCAGCGTGTTGATGAACATGCCCACCATCGCCTCGGAGCCGGCCAGCTCTGGCGGGCGGCCGGAGAGGGTGGTGCCGAAGACGACGTCCTCTTCGCCGCTGTAGCTCGCGAGCACCAGGGCCCACGTCGCCAGGGCCACGGTGTTGAGGGTGAGCTGGTGCTGGCGCGCGAAGCCCTGGAGGGTGGCGCTGGCTTCGGGCGTGAGGTGCTTCTCCAGGAGCGGGTGGCTGGCGTGCGCGCCTGGCGCGGGCCCGGTGTGCGTGTCACCCGGCAGCGGCGTGGGGACGCGGAAGCCCGCCAGGTATCCGCGCCAGAAGGACTCGTCGCCGGACGTGTCGCGCTGCCGCAGCCAGCCCAGGTAGTCGCGGAAGGGGGGAGGCGTGGGCAGCGCGGGGGCCTGGCCCGAGCGGAACACGTCGTAGAGCGCGAACACCTCTCGCAGCACCAGGCCCAGGCTCCAGCCGTCCATCATCAGGTGGTGATGGCTGAAGAGCAGGCGCCAGACGGCGTCCTGGAGGCGGAAGGCCCGCAGGCGGAGGAGCGGAGCGCGCGTGAAGTCGAAGCCCGTGCGCCGCTCGTCGGAGATGACCTGCGCCAGGCGCGCTTCCTGTTCCGCCGGGGAGGCCGCGCGCCAGTCGAACGCCTCGAAGGTGTTGGGCACCTGGGCGTGGACGAGCTGCATGGGGGCATCCAGCTGCTTCCAGTGGAAGGAGGCGCGCAGCGCGGGGTGCCGCTGGAGGGTCGCGTGCCACGCGCGCGACAGGGCTTCCAGATCGAGCGCGGAGTGGACCGCCCAGGAGTTCTGCAGCAGGTAGACGTCCGACCCGGGAGACACCAGCGCATGGAAGAGCATGCCCTGCTGGGTGGGCGACAGCGGGTAGACGTCCTCGACGCGGCCCGGCGCCTGGCGCAGCAGCGTGTCCAGCGCCGGCTGGGAGAGCGGGGCGAGGGGGAAGTCACCGGGAGAGAAGCGGCGGGCGTCGTCGGAGTGGCGCTCGGCGACGAGGGCGCGCACGTGATGCTGGAAGCGCGAGGCCAGCGTCGCGATGGTGGACTCGTGGTGACGGTGCGCGCTGTAGCCGAAGG
>NZ_JBKGHJ010000758.1:0-2753 GCF_046520365.1 Corallococcus sp. 4LFB | reverse complement strand
CCTCCGGACAGGCAGAGGGCCACGGGCGCTTCGGCGGGCGCACCGCGAATGGCGTCCGCCACGGCCAGGGCCAGCCGGGCGGAGGCGGGAGGCGCGCCTTCGTCCGGCTCCGCGTGGGCGGGCAGGGCGAACGCGAGCGCGAGGAGCAGCGGAAGGAGCGAGCGACTCACAGGCCCCTTTTGCCACCTTCCTCCAGGAAGTAGTTGTCCGGCGTCACCTGTCCGGGCGGCGGCGCCTCCGCGGTGGGCTGGGTGCCCTCCAGGAAGGGCTCCATCCGGCCCGGGACCGCGTTGCCCGCGAGCAGCCCCGTCGCCGGGTCGATGCGCACCTGGGTGACGCCCGGAGGCACCTCGAAGTCGCGCGCGGGCAGGCCCTCCTCCGCCACCCGCATGAAGTTGAGCCAGATGGGCAGCGCGGCCCGGCCGCCCGTCTCGCTGCTGCCCAGCGGCGTGTTGTCATCGAAGCCCACCCACGCGCTGGCCACCCAGTCCATCGTGAAGCCGTTGAACCACGTGTCCTTGGACTCGTTGGTGGTGCCCGTCTTGCCCGCGGCGGGCCGGTTCAGCTGCAGCACCGCGCGCGCCGAGCCGTCCTCCACCACGCTGCGCATGAGCGACGTGGTGAGGTACGCCACCGCCGGGGGCAGCGTCTCCTCGAAGGCCGGCTGGTGCTCCTCCAGCACCGTGCCCTTCGCGTCCTGCACGCGCAAGAGCGTCAGCGGCTCCGCGTAGCGGCCGTTGGCCTGGAGCGTGGCGTACGCGTTGACGGCCTCCAGCATCGTCACCTCGCCGGTGCCCAGCGCCAGGGTGAGGTTCTCCGGCATCGCGGAGCGGATGCCGCCCGGCGCGCGAAGTCGATGGCGGTCGCGGGCGTGATGGCCTCGATGAGCCGCACGGACACGGTGTTCTTCGACTTGCTCAGCGCCGTGCGCAGCGTCATGGGCCCCTCGAAGCGCCCGTCGAAGTTCTTCGGCCGCCACGTCTTGCCCGTGTACGGGTCGCGGATGGACTCCGGCGCGTCGTTCACCATGGAGAGCGGCGTGAAGCGGCCGCTGGCCAGCGCCGCGCCGTAGATGAAGGGCTTGAAGGACGACCCCGGCTGCCGCTTCGCCTGCGTGGCGCGGTTGAACGACGAGCGCTCCGCGTCGTAGCCGCCCACCATGGCCACCACGTTGCGGTTGGCCGGGTTGATGACCACGAGCCCACCCTGCGCCAGGGGCACCTGATCCAACGTGGCCTCCACGAAGGCCGGCGCCGGAGGGGCCTTGAGCACGCGCACGAACACCAGCTCCCCGGGCGTGAACACGTCCGCGATGTTCCTGGGCGCCTTCTTGTTCTTCTGCCGCGCCCAGCTGACGGAAGCGAAGGACACCTCCGCGGTGCGGCCCACCAGGTCCACGCGCGCCACGTCGCGCTTCGGGTCCACCTCCGTGACGTAGCCGGTGAGGCGCAACCCCTCCTCCATCGGCTTGAGGATGACCTGGCCCACGCGCACGCGCTCCGGCGACTGGGCCTCCTCTTCCTCCACGTCCGTGTCCGCGGCGAGGGCGGCGGGGCGCTGCTCCTCGGCGCCCTCCACCTCCTGCGCGGTGGGCGCCGGGGGCGTCTTGGGCGCCGGAGCCTCGAGCGGCTGGGCGAGCGGCGCCAGGTCCGCGACGTAGCCCTGGTCCTTCTGCCGGCGGCCGGTCTCCTCGATGCGCTGGACGATGAGCTCGCGGTAGCGCTTCCACTGCGCTTCGTCCAGCTTGCCCTGCGCGCCGCGGTAGCCCTGGCGGCGGTCCAGGGCCTCCAGGCCGTCGCGCACGGCCTGCTCGGCGGTGGCCTGGAGCTTGGGCACGAGCGCGATGTCCACGCGCAGGCCGCCCTCCATCACCATCTTCTCGCCGTAGCGTTCGATGAGCGTGCGGCGGATCTCCTCCGCGTAGTAGGCGCCCGCGCTGACCGGCTTGCGCGGCGCGAGCACGATGGGCTTCTCCTTCTCCGCGTCCACCACCGCGCGCGGCACGAAGCCCTGGCCCGCCATCTGCTCCAGCACGTAGCGCTGGCGCGCCTTGGCGCGGGTGATGTTCGCCACCGGGTTGATGCGGTGGGGGGACTGCACGGTGCCCGCGAGCACGGCGGCCTCACCCACGGACAGGTCCTTCGCGTGCTTGCCGAAGTAGAAGAGCGCGGCCTCCTCCAGCCCGTAGCGGCGCTGCCCGAAGTACACGCCGTTGATGTAGAGGCTGAGGATCTGAGCCTTGGTGAGCGCCTGCTCCAGGCGCGGGGTGAGGATCCACTCGCGGATCTTCCGGCCCAGGCTGCGCTCGGGCGTGAGCAGCATGTTCTTCACCACCTGCTGCGTGAGCGTGGACGCGCCGGACTTGCGGCTGCCGGGGATGAGGTTCTTCACGCCCGCGCGCAGGATGCCGAAGGGGTCCAGGCCCTCGTGCTTGTAGAAGTCCGCGTCCTCGGCGGCGAGGAACGCGTTGCGCACGTGCGGGGGCAGGTCCTCGATGCGGATGAGCGTGCGGCGCTCCAGCGCGTACTCCGCGCAGAGCGAGCCGTCCGCGCACGTCACCTTCGTCACCTGCGGCGGCTGGTAGTTGCGCAGCGACTCCACGGAAGGCAGGTCGCGGCTGAAGTAGACGTAGGTGCCCACGCCCACGCCGATGACGAGCAGCAGGCCCACGACGCCCAGCACCAGCAGCCGCTTCGTCCAGCGCCAGAGCGCGGCGCCGAAGCCGCCCTTCCGGGGCGGCGGGGCTCCGGTCG
>NZ_JBKGHJ010000757.1:0-2756 GCF_046520365.1 Corallococcus sp. 4LFB | reverse complement strand
AGGCGCGGCGGGTGGACCACCTGCGCACGCGCGGCGACCTGGAGGGCGCGGCGAAGGGCTACACGCGGCTGCTGGCGCAGGACCCGGACAACCTCACCACCGCCGCGGCGCTCTCCAGCATCTACCTGAGCCAGCGCCGCTACGACGACGCGGCGAAGGTGCTCCAGGCGCAGGCCCGGGTGTGGCCGCGCAACGCCGAAATCCTCAAGCGGCTGGCGGACGTGCGCGAGTACGCGGGCCAGGGCGCGGAGGCGCTGAAGCTGCGCGAGCAGGCGCTCAAGCTGGACGGCACGGACCTGTCGCTGCGCCGCGCGGTGGAGCGCGCGAAGACGGGCAAGGAGCTGCTGGCGGCGTACGCCATTGACGGCAAGGAGGCGCTGAAGGCCTACGAGGCGGCGCCGGTGACGGGCGGCAGCTCGGCGGCGTACGTGCTGGACGCGGCGGCGGTGCAGGTCTACCCGGACGGCTCGCTCGTCAACCGCATCCACACCATCCAGAAGGCGCTGGAGCAGTCGGGCGTGCAGGACATCGCGGAGGTGAACATCCCGCGCGGCGCCCAGGTGCTGGCGCTGCGCACCCTCAAGGCCGACGGCCGCGTGCTGGAGCCGGAGAACATCGAGGGCAAGGACACCATGAGCCTGCCCGGCGTGCAGGTCGGTGACTCCGTGGAGGTGGAGTACCTGATGCCCGAGAGCGACCGCGGCCCCGCGCAGCCGGGCTTCACCGCGTCCGCGTTCTACTTCCAGATCGCCAACCAGCCGAACGCGTGGAGCACGTACACCGTCGTCGCGCCCAAGGGCAGCGGCATGAAGGTGGACGCGCACGGCATGAAGGCGCCGCCGCCGGAGGTGAAGGGCGACGTGGAGGTGTTCCACTACGACGCGCGCCGCGTGCCGCCGTTCATCCCGGAGCCGGACGCGCCGCCCTCCGGCAACGAGTACCTGCCCTTCGTGATGGTGGGCGCGGGCGAGACGGGCAACGACGGCCTGGCGCGCGTGTACGGCGACGCGTTCCAGGACCGGTGGCTGCGCACGTCCGAAGTGGAGGCGTTCGCGCGCCAGGCCACGGAGGGCAAGAAGGGCCTGGACGCGGTGAAGGCGCTGCACGCCGCGGTGATGAAGCGCTTCTCCGGGCGCGACGCGAGCCTCGCGCAGTCCGCCGCCTCCACCGTGGCGCAGGACCGCGGCAGCCGGCTCACCGTGATGAAGGCGGGCCTGGAGACGCTGGGCATCCCCTCGCGCATCGCGGCCATCCGCACCTTCAACACCGACCCCGCGCCCTACCTCTTCCCGGCGGACGCGCTCCTGCCCTACGCGGCGCTGCGCGTGGAGGTGCCGGACGAGGAGCCCGTGTGGCTGGACACGTCCGTGCGCTACGGCCCCTTCGGCGAGCTGCCGGAGGCCGCCATGGGCGAGCGCGAGGCGTACCTGCTGCCGGAGCCCGGCAAGCCCCTGCGGAAGGTGAAGACGCCGCCGCTCAAGCCGCGCGCGGGCAAGGACGTGAAGCTCACGCTGGAGCTGGGCGCCGACGGCAGCCTCAAGGGCCAGGGCGAGGAGACGTACTCCGGCTTCGAGGCCGCCCAAATCGCGGAGGCCTTCGAGCAGCTCTCCGCGGAGAGCCGCAAGCAGGCGCTCCAGGGCGCGGTGTCGCGCTACTTCGGCGGCGCGGAGCTGGCGTCCGTGAAGCTGGAGCATGAGGAGGCCGTGGGCGCGCCCTTCGTGCTGCGCTACGCGTTCACCGTGCCGCGCTTCGGGCGCATGGAGGGCGACAGCCGCATGGCGCTGGGCCCCCTCACCTTCCCCGCCCTGCTGGGCCGGCGCTACGTGCAGCTGTCCACGCGCACCACGCCGCTCTACATCGACGACACGGAGGCCAGCCGCACCCACGTCGCCCTCACCCTGCCCCAGGGCTGGAAGCTCAGCGACCCGCAGGCGGACCTGAAGGTGGACAGCGAGTTCGGCCACTTCACCCGCACGGAGAAGCAGGAGGGGCGCACGCTCAGCATCGCGGAGTCCATCCACATGCCCCGCGCCCGCGTCACCCCGGCGGAGTACGAGAAGTTCTCCGCCTTCGCCGGTGACGTGGACCTGCTCCAGGTGCGCGAGCTGTTCCTCGTGAAGCAGTAGGCGCCGCGACGCTCCGCGCGTCACGTCAGTGATGCGCGGAGCCGGGTCCGGCCGCCTGCCTAGGGCTGCTGGAAGATGGCGACGGTGGGCGTGCCGTCCTCGCCGATGGAGCCGCGGTACATGCCGCTGGAGTTGAAGGGCATGGCCACGTGGCCCTGGCGGTCCATGGCGATGACGCCGCCCTCGCCGCCGGCCTTCACCAGCACGTCGTTGATGACGTAGCTGGCGGCCTCCGGGAGCGGCAGGTCCTGGTACTCGACGCGGGCGCAGATGTCGCGCGCCACGGTGTAGCGGATGAAGAACTCCCCGTGGCCCGTGGCGGAGACGGCGCAGCGCTCATCCGCGTAGGTGCCCGCGCCGATGATGGGCGAGTCCCCCACCCGGCCGAAGCGCTTGTTGGTCATGCCGCCCGTGGACGTGCCCGCCGCGAGGTCGCCGTGCTGGTCCAACGCCACCGCGCCCACCGTGCCGAACTTGTGGTCCCCCGTGATGGGGTCCACGCCCGGCGTCAGCGACGAGCCGGGCTGCGGCTGCGGCTGCGCGGGCTGCCCCTGCTGCGACGGCGGAGGCGTCGTCGGAGCCTGTCCCCGGGGCTGACGGCGCGGGCGTCGCGGGCGGCTGCCCCGGGGG
>NZ_JBKGHJ010000756.1:0-2789 GCF_046520365.1 Corallococcus sp. 4LFB | reverse complement strand
CCTGGCCGCCGCGGGCCGTGCGCGCGCGCTGCTGGAGGGCCGGCCCAACGTGGGCTTCGACGACGTGGTGGCCGCCGCGCCCGCCGCCCTCAACCACCGGCTGGTGCTGGCCTACGAGGCGTCGCTGGAGAAGGTGTCCGCGCCGGACGTGGTGCGCGAGCTGCTCAAGGCCACCCCCGAGGTGCCCCGTGGCTAGCCGCGCGGCCCTGGCCGGCGCCGTGCTCCTGGGGACCCTGCTGTGGACGGGCCTGCCCGGTGTGCCCGGTGGAACGGAAGCGTTCGCGACCCGCCCGGCGATGGAGGCGGTCGAGGTGGCGGCGCCGGCGCCGGCGGCGACGGCGGTGGAGGTGGAGGAGGCGCGGGAGAAGGAGCCCGAAGGCAGCGGCTACCGCGAGGTGGTGGAATCCGCGGAGACCTTCCCCGAGCACGGCGACCTCAAGGCCACCCTGCGCGCCGTCACGCTCGTGCCGAACCGGGGCTACACGCCCCTCCAGGTCACGGTGCACAACACCGGCGGCCAGCCGCGTCCGGTGCGGCTGTCCATCCACTCGCAGGGGCGCGTCGTGGAGCGCTCGCTGCAACTGGCGCCTCGGGAACGCACCGTCACCTGGCTGCTGCTGCCCGCGGACGTGCAGTCCGGGACGCTCCAGATGGATTCACCCGGCATGGACACCGCGGCCAATGGCTTCTACCTGGACGGCTACCGGGGCGCGCGCGTGATGGTGCTGGGCGACGTGAAGGCCTTCGAGAAGGCGACCGGCTTGAGCCGCGTCGCGGAGAACACGGAGCCGCTCGTCGCCACGCGCTTCGTGGAGCCGCGCATCGCGCCCCGGGAGCTGGCCGCCTACGCGGGCTACGACGCGGTGCTGGTGGCGGCGCCGCCGGACCAGGTGCCCGACGATGTCTGGGCGGTGCTGGAGACCTTCGCCGTGAGCGGCGGCCGCCTCGTGCTCGACCAGCCCCCCGCGAACCCGCGCCTGCGCTTCCCGCTGCTCCAGGACCCGCGGGCGGAGCTGTCGCCCTATGGCTTCGGCTTCGTGCGCCAGTTCCGCGAATGCCGGACGCAGACCCCGGGCTGCGGCATCCACCTCTGGGAGGACACGGAGCGCGCGTCCGCCGTCGTGGTGCCCGCGGGCCCGCCGCCCCGGTGGGAGCGCAACGACCTGCTGAGCGACGGGCGGCTGCCGCTGCTCGGAAGCGCCCGCGCGCCCGTGGGCCGCTTCCTGCTGCTCATCTTCCTCTTCTCGCTCGCGGTGGGGCCTGGCGGGTGGATGCTCGCCCGGCGCAAGGGGCCGCTCGCGGTGCTCATCGCCGTGCCCACGCTGGCGGCCCTCACGTGTCTGGGCTTGGTGGCGTGGTCGGTGCTGGTGGACGGCTTCAGCGTGCACGCCGCGCGCTACAGCCTCACGCTGCTGGACCGCGAGCGGTCGCGCGCGGTGACGGTGGGGCTCAACGCCTGGTACGCCAACCTCGCGGAGGACGGCGTGCGCATGCCCGCCTCCAGCGTGCTGCTGGCCTCGACGGCTCCCGAGGATCCGCCGCGCTTGCTGGACTGGACGAACGGGCTGGCCGTGAAGAACAGCTTCCTGCCCTCGCGCAGCTACCGCGAGTGGGGCGAGGTCGCCGTGATTCCCTCGCGCGCGCGGCTGACGGCGCGCAAGGCGGACGGCGGCGTGCAGGTGCAGAACGCGCTGGGCGCTCCGCTCCAGGGCGGCACGTTGAAGCTGGACGGCCAGCTCTGGACGCTGCCGGAGCTGGCGGACGGCGCGGAGGGCCTGGCCACGCCGCGGGACGGCGAGGACGATTCGCTGGCGGTCTTCCATGACGAGGCGCGCAGGCGCTTCCCGGGCGCGGTGGCCGCCCTGGGGGATGCGCTGGCCGAGGGGACGTTCGTGGCGCGGCTGGGCGGCAGGGGCTTCACGCCCACGGCGGTGATGGACGTGGAGCTGGAGGCCGCGCAGCACCTGGTGCGCGGTCAGGTCGAGGAGGCACGACGATGAGCCTGCTGGAGGTGAAGGGGCTGCGGCGCGACTACGGGGCGCTGCGCGCGGTGGACGACGTGTCGTTCTCGCTGGAGGCCGGCGGCATCCTGGGCTTCATCGGGCCCAACGGCGCGGGCAAGAGCACCACGCTGCGCATCCTGGCCACGCTGGACGTGCCCACCGCGGGCACGGTGCTGCTGGACGGCACGTCGCTGGTGGACGCGCCGGACCGGGCCCGGCCGCTGCTGGGCTACATGCCGGACCGCTACGGCACCTACGACGACGTCACCGTGAGGGAGTTCCTGGACTTCTTCGCGCGCGCGTACGGGCTGAAGGGCGCGCAGCGCAAGCAGCGGGTGGACTCGGTGATGGAGTTCACGGGGCTGGGGCCGCTGGCGGAGAAGCTCACCACGGAGCTGTCCAAGGGCATGCGCCAGCGCGTGGCCCTGGGGCGCACGCTCCTGCACGACCCGAGGCTGCTGCTGCTGGACGAGCCGGCGGACGGGTTGGATCCGCGCGCGCGCATCGAGCTGCGGGAGCTGCTGCGCGCGCTGGCGGATCAGGGCAAGGCGGTCATCATCTCCAGCCACATCCTCACGGAGCTGGCGGAGATCTGCGACAGCTGCGTCATCATCGAGCAGGGGCGCCTCCTGGCCCAGGGCAAGGTGGAGGACCTGCTGCGCCAGAGCGCGGGCCCGTCCCGCGTGACGGAGCTGACGGTGCGGCTGGCGGCGGGCGACGAGGGCGAGGCGCTGTGGGCGCGCACGGAGCGCACGCTGCTGGAGCAGCCGCGCGTGAAGGACGTGG
>NZ_JBKGHJ010000755.1:0-2799 GCF_046520365.1 Corallococcus sp. 4LFB | reverse complement strand
CCGCCGAACGCCACCCTCCCGACCACCCGCCGCGTGCAGCCGCCGCCGTCGGACGACGTAGCCGGCCCCTTCGGGGGAATCGTTGTCAGGCACCGGCGTTCCCAACGTCGGTGCCGCGTCGCGGCCGCGCGCCCGGACTTGCCATCCGCCCGGGCCGCGCCGCATGCTCCACCTGAAGCACCGGCTGTCCACGCGGGGAGATGTCAGAGGTCTTCCCCTGAACGAGGTTCGCTGCCCCTTGAAGCTGTACGCCTGAAACCCCGGTCCCTGGCTGTACCCCGCCGCCACGCGGCCCTGACGGGCGTGTGCGCTGGCTTCCGGTTTCAGGAGTCGCTTCACCATGCCCTCGTCCTCGTCCTCGGTGCGCGCGCACCGCGTCTGCTTTTCCTTCACTGATGCCGTCCCCGTCCTCACCGACGTGGAGTTCCACCTCCCCGCGGGCTGGACGGGCCTCGTCGGCCCCAACGGCGCGGGCAAGTCCACCCTGCTGCGCCTGCTGTCCGGGGAGCTGACGCCCACGTCCGGGCAGCTCCAGTTCGAGCCGGAGTCGCCGCTCGTGTGCCTGTGTCCGCAGGGCGTGGAGGTGCTCACGCCCGACATCACCGCGTTCGCTGACGCCTGGGACGCGCTGGCGCGCAGGCTCCAGGGCCAGCTGGGCCTGGACGTCACCGCGCTGGAGCGCTGGCCCACGCTGTCCCCGGGAGAGCGCAAGCGCTGGCAGGTGGGCGCGGCGCTCGCCCGCGAGCCGGACGTGCTCCTGCTGGATGAGCCCACCAACCACCTGGACGCGGAGGCAAGGGCGTGGCTGGTGGCCGCGCTGCGCCGCTTCCGGGGCGTGGGCGTCGTCGTGTCCCACGACCGCGAGCTGCTGGAGACGCTCACCCAGGCCACGCTGCGCGTGCACGGCGGCGAGGCGCACCTGTACCCGGGCGCCTACTCCGCCGCGAAGGGCCACTGGGAGGCGGAGCGCGAGTCCGAGGTCGCCGCCCACCAGCAGTCCAAGGCGGAGCGGGACCGGGCCGCGCAGCTGCTGGACAAGGCCCGGCGCGAGCACCAGGGCGCCACCCTGTCGCGCAGCACCGGCCGGCGGATGCGCAACAAGTACGACAGCGACGCGCGCGGCCTGGGCCCCTCCACGCTCGCGAGCTGGGCCGAGTCCCGGCTGGGCCACCAGGTCACCGTGAAGCGCCGGGAGCTGGAGCGCGCCGAGGCCTCCGTGGGCACCTTCACCGTGGACAAGACGGTGGGCCGCTCCGTGTTCGTGGACTACGTGCGCTCGCCCAACCCGTTCCTCTTCACGTTCGACACGCCGGGGCTGAAGGCCGGCGACGTGGAGGTGCTGGGCCCCACGCGCCTGGACGTGGACCGCGAGGCGCGCATCCGCGTCGAGGGCCCCAACGGCGCCGGCAAGACGACGCTCCTCAAGGCCCTGCTGGAGCAGTCGCGCGTGCCCCGCGAGAAGCTCCTGTACCTGCCGCAGGACCTGGGCGGGGAGCAGACGCGCGCCATGCTGGAGGCGGTGCGGGAGCTGCCCCCGGAGGAGCGCGGCCGGGTGATGTCCCTGGTGGCCGCGCTGGGCGTGGACCCGCACCGGCTGCTCGCGTCCGGACAGCCGTCGCCGGGCGAGGCGCGCAAGCTGGCCATCGCGCGCGGCCTGGGGCAGCACGCCTGGGCCCTGGTGCTGGATGAGCCCACCAACCACCTGGACCTGCCGTCCATCGAGCGGCTGGAGGCGGCGCTGCGCGACTACCCGGGCGCGCTGCTGCTCGTCACCCACGACGCGCCCTTCGCCCGCGCGTGCACCACCACGCGGTGGCGGGTGGCGAACGGACGCGTGGAGGTGGAGTGAGCCACCGGGCCGCCGGGGCGGACTCCAGACAGAGTCTGTTGGGGAAGGACTGAAACATGTTTTCCCTGCTGGGGTTCCACTCCTAGAAGAGAGGTCCAGGCCCGGTGGATGTCACACCGGGCCTGTATCGTCTCCATCACCCCCCACCCCCGGAGTCCGTATGTCTCGGCGTACGCCGCCATGGCGGCATTCGTGTCTCTTCATCACGGGCGCGCTCGCGCTCACCGGTTGCACGGACGGCTCCGTGCAGGAGGAAGCGCCCGCGCTCCAGCAGCAGGCCGCGGTGCTCACCCCCGGACCGGACCTGCGCGTCACGGAGCTTCAGGCGCCGGACAGCGCGAAGGTCGGGCAGACCGTCCCCGTCACCGTGAAGGTCTGCAACACCGGGGACCAGAGCGTGTACACCGGCATCACCCTCCAGGTGTACCTGTCCACCACGCCCACGCAGCAGGTGCCCGGGCCGGGTTCGCCGCCGCCCCCCACCAGCCAGAGCACCGTGGGCCAGGTGACCCTGGGCGCCGCGTACGCGGGCCAGTGCGTCACCCAGCCCCTGAACATCCAGATCAACCCGCCCACCAGCTTCACGGGCAGCGGCCCCCTCTACCTGGGGGCCAGCATCGACACCCAGAACGTGGTGCCGGAGTCGGATGAGACCAACAACGGCTTCGTGAAGGGTCCCATGGGCGTGGGCCTCCGGCCGGACCTGGTGGTCACCCGGGTGGACGCGCCGCCCAGCCTGCTGCCGAACCAGGCCTTCAGCGCCTCCGCGACGGTGTGCAACGTGGGCACGGAGCCCAGCTCCGGCGGCACCGTGGACCTGGCCTTGTCCACGGTGAACGGGCTGACGATGCCGCCGCCGTCCGGCCCGCCCCCCACCACGCAGTCCATGCTTGGCGGCGCGCCCGTGGGCAGCCTGGCGGCGGGCCAGTGCCGCGCGGTCCCGCTCACCG
>NZ_JBKGHJ010000754.1:0-2801 GCF_046520365.1 Corallococcus sp. 4LFB | reverse complement strand
GCCCGGGCAGGCGGCACGGTGAAGGTGGAGCCCTGGCCCTCCACGCTCTCCACGGCGAGCGTGCCGCCGTGCAGCTCCACCATGCGGCGCGCGCTGGCCAGGCCCACGCCGCTGCCGGACACGTCCTCGGACACGTTGCGGCCGCGGTGGAAGCGCTCGAAGACGAAGGGCAGGTCCGCCACCGGGATGCCGATGCCCTGGTCCGTCACGGAGAGCCGCACGAACTGCTGCGAGTCCCCCTCCTCCACCGACAGGCGCACGATGACGGTGGAGCCCGCGGCGCTGTACTTCACCGCGTTGCCCATCAGGTTCTCCAGCACGCGCTCCAGGGCGTGCGAATCCCAGTCGCCGCTGAAGTCGCGCCCGTCCGGCGCCTCCAGGATGAAGTGGTGGCGTGACGCGTTGGCCTCCAGCTCGCGCACCTTGCCGCGCACCAGGGCCAGCAGGTCCATGGGCTCGCGCTTGAGCGGGCGCTCCTGGCCGCGCGTCACCTCCAGGAAGTGGTCGATGAGCTCGCCCATGCGGTGCGCCGCGCGCACGATGTGGCCCAGGCGCGTCTCCAGCCCGGGCGTCATCGAAGCGGTGGGGATCTGCCGGCGCAGCACCTGGGCGTTGAGCGTCATGATTTGAAGCGGGCCCTTCAGGTCGTGCGTCGCCAGCGAGAAGAGCTCGTCGCGCACGGCCAGGGCCTCGCGGGCGGCGGCCTCGGCGCGCTCGGCGCGCAGCGGCGCTCCTCCAGCTCGCGCGTCATGCGCATCGTCTCCACCGCGGCGCGCAGGCTGCGGCGCAGGCGCTCCGGGCTGAAGGCCTCCTTCACCAGGTAGTCCTGGGCGCCGGCCTTCATGGCGTCCACCGCCACGCGCTCGTTGCCGCTGCCGGTGAGCACCACCACGGCGGGCACCTGGGGCAGCCCCAGCGCCGACAGCTTCTGGAGCAGGGAGACGCCGTTCATGCCGGGCAGGTGATAGTCGACCAGCATCGCGTCCACGGGGTTGGCGGACAGGTACGCCAGCGCATCCTCCGCGGAGGACACCGGCACCACCTCCCACTGCATGTCCGGGTCGCGCGCCAGCGCGCGGCTGACCGCGAGGCGGTCCGCCATGCCGTCGTCGACCAGCAGCACGCGCAGGCTCATGCCTTCGGCTCCTGCGCCTGGGACCCGGGCAGGCGCGCGGCCTTGAACCAGAAGGCATGGAGGGCCTCGGCGGTGGCCTGGAGCTGGGGGCCGACCTCCGGCTTGAAGAGGTAGCTGTTGGCGCCGTCCGCGTAGGCGCCGTCCACGTCCGCCGCCTCCACGGAGGAGGAGAAGATGATGACGGGAATGGAGCGCAGGTCCGGGTCCGCCTTCAGCGTGGCGAGCACCTCGCGCCCGCCGATGCCCGGCATGTGCAGGTCCAGCAGGATGAGCACCGGGCGCTCCACGTCCGCGTACCCGCCGCGCTGGTAGAGGTAGTCCAGCGCGTTCTCGCCGTCGCGCACGCGCACCACCGGCACGGGCAGCGGCAGACGCTTCGCGATGCGCATCAGCGCCTCCGCGTCCGGATCACTGTCCTCCACCAGCAGCAGCGGCTTCATGGACGCGGTCCCTCGCCCAGCGTGAAGAAGAACGTGGAGCCCTTCCCCTGCGCGGAGTCCACCCAGAGCGCGCCGCCGTGCAGCGACACCAGCCGGCGCGCGATGGCGAGCCCCGCCCCCGTGCCGCCGCCATAGGCCTGCGCGGGGTGCAGGCGGCGGAACAGCTCGAAGATGGCTTCGTGGAACTGCGGTGCGATGCCGATGCCCGGGTCCTTCACGTAGAAAAGGTAGGGCGCGGCGGCGTGCCGCGCCGCTTCCGGCCGTGCTTCTCCCGGGCCCAGGAAGCCCAGCTCCACCCAGCGCGGCTCGGCCGTCTGGTACTTGGCCGCGTTGCTGATGAGGTTGGCCCACACCTGGCGGATGCGGACGGCGTCACACGCCACCGTGGGCAGGCGGCGGGGCAGGCGGACCTCCACCCTGCCCTCCTCCAGCCGCGCGCCCAGCGTCGTCAGCACGTCCTCCACCAGGGCCTGGTGATCCGTCTCCTCCCACGACAGCTCCAGCCGCCCCAGCCGGCTGTACTCGAAGAGGTCGTCGAGCAGGCCGTTCGTGCGCTTCGCCAGCCAGGTGAGGGACTCCAGCTGGGAGCGGCCGTCCGCGCCCAGCGTGGGACCGAAGTCCTCCAGGAGGAAGGAGCTGTACTGGAGGATGCCGCGCAGGGGCTCCTTGAGGTCGTGCGCCACGGTGCCGCCGAACGCGTCCAGCTCCGCGTTGGAGCGGGCCAGCTCCCGCGACAGCCGGGCCAGCTCCTCCGCGTGCCGCAGCACCACGCCCACCAGCGCGCCCTTGAGCGCGCGCGCCGCCTCCAGGTCCTGTGTGGACCACGGCAGGCAGACGCCCCGCGTCTCCTCGCGCCACACGTCGAAGGACGCGCGCGGACGCAGCCGCTCATGGCCGGGCTCCGGGTGCACGGGCTTGTTCGGGTTGCCGGCCCACGACACGGTGCGCGCCACCTCCGGCCGGAACCACAGCGCGAAGTGCGGCACCGCCGGATCCAGGCGCACCGCCAGCAGGCCCGCGGCCACGTCCGCGCGCGAGGCCAGCGGCGGGTACACGTCCCCCAGCCGGTCCACGCGGAGGACGTCGTCCGGCGGCTCCCGCTCCGACAGCCACGCCACCAGCGCGCGCACCTCCTCCGCCGACGGCGTGGTGCCGAGCAGGAGCGGCGAGCCCCCGGGGCCCGCGCTCGCGCCCAGCACCAGCGCCACGCCATGGGCGCCCGTGAG
>NZ_JBKGHJ010000753.1:0-2816 GCF_046520365.1 Corallococcus sp. 4LFB | reverse complement strand
CCGCGTCGCTCACCGCGCCCGCGCATCCGGCGGCGGCCCCGGCGGCGCCGCCCGTCCGGGAGAACGGCTGGAGCGCGCTCACGCCCGAGCAGCGCGCCGCCCTCATCGCGGACCGGGCCGAGTCCCCGCTGTCGGAGCGCCTGCTGGGCATGAGCGAGAAGTTCCTCGACACGCCCTACGTCCTGTCGCCCCTGGGCGAGGGCCAGGGCGTGGACCCCGACCCCACCTTCCGCCTGGACGCGGTGGACTGCCTCACCTTCGTGGAGGAGACGCTGGCGCTGGGCATGGCGCACGGAGAGCCGGAGGTGCCGGCGCTGCTGGAGCGGATCCGCTACGCGAGCACGCCCAGCTACGAGGACCGCAACCACCTGATGGAAGCGCAGTGGCTGCCCAACAACATCAAGAAGGGCCTGCTGGTGGACGTGACGCGCAGGTACGCGAAGCAGGACACCGTCACCGTCACCAAGACGCTCACCGCGCACACCTGGCAGTCGAAGTCGTCCATGGCGCTGCGGCTGCCCCGCGAGCGTCAGCCCGTGGGCACCTTCACGCTGGACATGATTCCGCTGGAGAAGGTGCTGGCGCACGCGCGCGGCGTGGCGTCCGGCACCATCCTCGTCGTGATGCGGGAGGACCTGCCGCTCAAGGCCACGCGCATCACCCACCTGGGCTTCGTGGTGCAGAAGAAGAAGCGCACCTACCTGCGCCACGCGTCCAGGGGCGGCTACAACCGCGTGGTGGACGAGGACCTGGAGACGTTCCTCGCCCGCAACGCGCGCTACGACAAGTGGAAGGTGACGGGCGTGAGCCTCTTCGAGGCCCGGCGTCCGCCCCCCACCACGCTCGCGTCCCAGCCCGCGCCCGCCCGGGGCAGCGCGGACGTGGGCGCGCCCTGACGCTGGAGCGCCGCTAGAGCGCCGGCGGCGCGCTGTTCACCGAGGCCTGGCGCGACTGCTCGTCCTCGAGCTCCTCTTCCTCCGCCGCGCGGCCGGCCTCGTCCGCGGAGGCGAGCGACTGGACCTTCGCCTCCTCCAGCAGCGCGGCGGCGCGCGCCTGGGCGGTGTCCGGCACCAGCAGCTCCCACCAGGGCAGCAGGTTGCCCGTGGTCAGCTCGTCCACCACGCCCGAGCGGCCGGGGCGCACGATGAGCGGGATGCGGTGCTCCTCCAGCACGTCCGCGAAGACCTGGGCCGTCACGGGGTCGTCCGCGATGCCCGCCCTCACGAAGCGGCGTTGATCCAGCTCATGGGGCAGGGGCAGCCCGCGCTCGCGCATCTCCTCCGCCGACACGAGCGGTGGGTGGTTGGGGCAATCCGTGCAGTCCACGACACTGTCCTGATACTCCGAGCCACACCGTGCGCAGTACCTCATGAAGCCCTCCTGGGCGATGGCTGGAAAGTTAGGAACGGCTCACGCGGATGGCAGGCGGCCCCCCGCGCGAATTTCCGTCAGTGCCGCGCCGCGTCTCCCAGCTCGCCCACCATGCGGCTCAGGCGCTCCACGTCGATGGGCTTTCGCAGCACGGCGTCGCAGTAGTCCGCGTTCTCCACCTGCGCGTAGCCGGACACGAGGACGACCCGGGCATTGGGTTCACGCTCCTTCACCTGCTGCGCCAGCTCCGTGCCGTTCATTCCGGGCAGGGATTCGTCCGTCACCACGACGTCGGGGTGCGTGGCCTCGAACGCCTTCAGTCCCGCCACGCCGTCGGACGCGGTGGTGACCTCGAAGTCGTCCTCCAGGAGCTCCGCGAGGAGTTCCCGGCTGTCCCCGTCGTCCTCCACCAGCAGGACCTTGATTCGCTCGCCATCCATGCGACTAGAGCAACCCGGTGCCGCGAGGGATTCGTCCAACGCGTCCCGGGCGCGGTGACGTCCGGCCGGCTGCTTCGGGGGAGAGCAGGCGGGAAGGCTTGCGACAGCCCCTCACGGGCGGGCGGGGGACTGCCCATGTTTATGCCCGGAGGTGATTCCATGAAGGTGCTGTTGCGTGGAGTGCATCTGGGGCTGAACGACAACCTGAAGCAGTACGTGGACACCCATCTGGTGGCCCACATCGAAAGGTTCGCCGAGGACGAGGCGTCGGAAATCGACATCGCGCTCGTGGACATCAACGGGCCCAAGGGAGGCGTGGACAAGGAGTGCCGGGTGACGGTGCGCATGCCTGGATTGGAAGCAGTGCACGTGACGGAGACGTCCGAGACGCTGTTCCAGGCCATCGACGCAACGCGTGATCGGCTGGAGAAGGCCATCAAGCGCGCGGTGGAGCGCCGTCGTCAGGGCGCGGGCAACAGCGGCATGCCGTTCGACCTGAACGCGGACGCGACGAACTACTAGGCATCAAGCTGTAGCGCGGTGTGAAAGAGCGAAGGGCCCGGGAATTCCGGATGCCAGCCAGGCATCCGGCCCCCGGGTTCCTTCGGGCCAGTTCCTTGCTGGGGTCGAACGGTGGACGCTATAAGCGGACCCCTCACCCTTGGGCTAAAGGACGGCGATGGTCCGCCTCAAGTTCCTGCTGTTCGCACTCCTGGTCCTCGGACTGGGCCTCGCTCACCTCCCGATGCTGTCGGCGCCCCTGCGTGCGCGCGCGGTGGATGGTGCGGCGCTCCAGGCCGCGTCGGGCACCGGCGAGCTCGCGCGTCGCGTGGATGCACGCCGCGCAGAAGTCCAGTCCCTGGCGCTGAAGCTGGCCGGCAGTCCCCAGGTGGCCGCCGCCGTGAACGCGCTGACTCCCGCGCCCGCGGCGAGGTCCCCGCGCGACCGCGGCTCCAACCGTGACGCGGAGGAGACGGCCGGGCTGCTGCCGCTCACCGCCGAGCG
>NZ_JBKGHJ010000752.1:0-2825 GCF_046520365.1 Corallococcus sp. 4LFB | reverse complement strand
CGGAAGGGCGGTGGCGCAGGCCCGGCAGCCCCGCGCGGCCCAGCGCCAGCGGCACGTTGAGCCTCCTGGCGCGCTGGTCCAGGAAGGGCAGGTCGAAGCCGTGCAGGTTGTGGTTCTCCACCACGTCGGGGTCGGCCTCGCGGATGCGCGCGACCAGCCGGCGCAGCAGGTCCGCCTCGCCCGCGTCGCCGTCCGCCGTCACCTCCAGCGTCTCCGCGCGGCCGTCCGGATCCCTCAGCGCGACCAGGAAGATGCGGTCCTTCGAAGGGTCCAGCCCGGTGGTCTCCAGGTCGAACTGGAGCCGGCGCAGGTCGTCGAAGACGAGGTCGCGGAAGTACGCGCGCCCGGTGGCCACCAGGTACTGCTCCTCCGGGGGCAGCACCAGCGCCGTGGCCGGGCCCAGGTCGCGCAGTTGGCCCACGCGCGAATCCAGCCGCTTCGACGCGCCCTTGAGCACCGCGGACGCGAGCGCGCGGCCGTCCTCCGCGCTGACGACGAAGCGCAGCGCGCCGGGCCCCTCCAGCTCCCGGTACGTCACGGCTCCTGGCGCGGGCGGCGCGCCTTCGGGCCTCAGCGCGTCCCCCAGGTGCTCCAGGTCCTGGAGCGACGCGAGCAGCACCCAGGGCCGGTACCTCGCGTCCTCGCGCAGCCGCGCGTGCGTGCCCGGCTGCCGCTTCCAGATGAAGGCGCGCCCATCCGGCTCCGCCCAGACGGACACGATGCCGGGCGTGGGGTCCCATCCCCACAACCACTCGTCCTCCTGCGGATGGGGCGGCGGGACCATGGGCAGGGGCTCGGGGAGGCGCGGCGCGCGGACGCTGCTCCGGCCGCTCTTAGGCGCGCGGGTGCCCGCTTCGCAAGGGCGGGCGGCCAGGAGCGGCGGGGGGCTGTCGGTAGGGCTTCGCATCGCGGGGGCTCGGCCCCAGCTTGAGGCCCCTGGCTGACAGCGGTATGTCAGGATTCAGCCGCCATGCAACGCACCGAGCGACTCTTCGCCCTCGCGGAGTACCTGAGGGGCCGCCGCACCGGCGTCACCGCGGAGGTGCTGGCGGAGCGCTTCAGCGTGACGGTGCGGACCATCTACCGGGACCTGGACGCGCTGCGCGCCGCGGCGCTGCCGGTGGGCGCGGAGCGGGGCCGGGGCGGAGGCTACGCGCTGGACCGGGGCTACAGCCTGCCGCCGGTGAACTTCACCGCGCGCGAGGCGGCGCTGGTGGTGGCGCTGGGGCGGTTCGCCATCGGCATGCGGCTGCTCCCCTTCACGGGGACGCTGGAGTCGGCGCTCGACAAGGTCCGCTCCGCGCTGTCCACGTCCGCGCAGCGCGAGCTGCTGGACCGGCTGCGCGAGCTGACGTTCCTGGGCGTGCCGTCGCTGCCCACGCGCAAGCCCGTGAGGGAAGCGCTGGAGCGCGCGTGGTTCGAGCGCCAGCCGCTGCGCATCACCTACGTGGACGGCAACTTCCTGGAGACGGTGCGCGAGGTGCGCATCGAGTCCGTGGTGATGGACCGGCACGAGACGCGGCTGGACGCGGTGGACCTCGCGTCCGGCGAGCGGCGCCACTTCCGGTTGGACCGCATCACCCGCGCGGAGGTGGTGGGCGCCTGAGGCGCGAAGAAGGGGCCGCGGCTGTCCACGGCGCGGCGCCCTTCCGCGCCGGACGTCAGCCGTGCGAGGGGAAGATGCCTTCCACCGCGATGATGAAGTTCACGGCCGTGTACGGGTTCTGGATGGGCACGGGCTGGCTGCCGCCGGAGATGCCCACGGCCTGGGGGCCCATCACCGTGCTGGGGGTCGTGACGTAGGGCGTGGGGGTGGTGCCCGGGGGATAGGCGGCGAGGTACGCGCCCTCCGGGCTCTCCGTGTTGCCCTCCTGCATGCTGGCCATCAGCGGGTGGGTGTGCGCCGGCATCTGCGTGGAGATGAGCGTCACCGACGGCGTGCCGGCCACCTCGCCCAGGGTGTGCGGTGCCAGGCCGGGGCCCTGGCCGGGCGCCATGGGGAAGCGGCCCCGCATGTCCGGCAGCGCGAACGTCGTCCTGCCGTCGCCTCCGTACGTCGTGCCCAGGATGGCGAAGAGGGCCTGGTTCTGCGCGATGGACAGCAGCGCGCCGTTGCAGAAGCTCCAACCGCGCGGCGCGAAATCGCCTCCAAACATCCGGATCTCCCCGATGAACGGCTCAGACATGGTGCCCCCTGGCGTGACTGTGGGTGTTGGTCGTTGAACAGACCATGGGCGGCACCTCCAGTGAAAGAGCGCGGCGCGTCAACGGACAAACCGACCTGACGTGTGAGAAGCTTCACAGTCCGTGACGGTCTCTTTTCCTACGCCGCACGTCGTCGCACTGCCTGTCGTTGGGGAGGACCCGGTCCATGTCGCTTCGAGCCTTTTTGCCCTTCCGTGGGGCGTTCTCGCGTTTCCGCGTGGTGTCGCTCTGCGCGACGTTGATGGTGACTGCCTGCGCGGAAGGAACGGGCGATGGCCCGGCGGGACCCGAAGGTCCTCCGGGGCCCGCGGGCGCGACGGGGCCCCAGGGGCCGGCGGCCCCCAGGGTGAGAAGGGCGCGATGGGCGAACCCGGCCTGGTGGGTCCTCAAGGGCCGCAGGGCCTGTCGGGTGTGGGCGCGACGGGCCCGCAGGGGCCGCAGGGCGTGCAGGGACCGCAGGGTCCGATGGGCCCCCAGGGACCCATGGGACTGATGGGACCCATGGGTCAACAGGGCAACGTGGGACCCGCCGGTCCGCGGGCGCCAAGGAGACACGGGCCCGCGGGCCCAAGGCGACACGGGTGAGAAGGGCGACACCGGCGCGACGGGCCCCAAGGGCG
>NZ_JBKGHJ010000751.1:0-2833 GCF_046520365.1 Corallococcus sp. 4LFB | reverse complement strand
GCCGGGGCCGGGGCCGCCGCCGCGCCACCCTGCGCCGCGGGGCGGTTCGGGCCGGAGACCATCTTCAGCGTGGCCTTCTTCGTGGCGGAGCCGTCACCCGCGCACTCGTAGGCGAGCATGTCGTACTGGGCCTTGGTCTCGGAGCTGTCGCCCTTGCCCTGGCCGGCCAGCACGTCAATCACGTGCGGGTCGCAGTTGTAGTCGGAGCCGCCGCCAAAGCGGTGCTGGCCCTCGTACTCGTTCACGCGGCGCGTGAGCAAGTCGTTGTCCGCGGGGAAGCCCTCGTTGGACTGCATCACGACCTGGTAGCCCCACTTGGAGGGGTCACCCTCGCCCAGGTCCGCGTTCATGACGGTGGCGGTGATCTTGTTGCCGGAGGCGCGCACCTTGGTGGGCACCACGACGGCGCCCTTCATCGCGCCCGCCTTGTTGTTGGCCTCCGCGCGCACGCGCGAGGAGCCCTGCGGCGAGATGATGACGACCTTGTCCCACGCGTCCTCCGGCGCGAAGGAGACGTTCAGGCCCGGCGGGCTGTCCGTGAAGCCGCTGCCGACCTTGTGGTCCATGTCGATGAAGACGAAGACCTCCTGCACGGAGAAGCCGTCCGCCATCTTCCAGGGGTTCTCCAGCGACGCCTTCAGCTGGATCTGGATGTCCGTCTTGTTGCCGCCCTGGTCCAGCTTGAAGCCGGTCAGGTCGAACGAGCCCGGCTTGTACACGGGGTCCGTCGGGTAGGTGTACTTGCCCGGGCCCTTGTCGTCGCCGGTGGGGTCCTTGAAAGACACCTTGTCGGCCAGGGCCGGGGCCGCGGACAGGGAAGCGGCCAGGGTGAGCACTGCGATGCGGGGGTTGATCATGGGGGTGTTTGCTCCTTGCAACGACAGACGAAAGGACTGCGAAGAACGACCGCGGGACTAACCCTTCACGCCACCGGCGGTGAGCCCGGAGACGAGGTACTTCTGCAGGAAGAGGAAGAGGAACACGACGGGCACGGACACGATGATGGAGCCGGCCGCGAAGTAGCCCCACTGCTGGCTGAAGCCGCCCACGAAGAAGCGCAGGCCCACCGGCGCCGTGTACATGGCTTCCTGGTCCATGAACGTCGCCGCGAGGATGAACTCGTTCCACGCCGTCATGAAGCTGAACAGCGCCGTCACCGCCACCGCGGGCTTGGCCAGCGGCAGGATGATGCTCCAGAAGATGCGCCCCGGGGACGCGCCGTCCATCAGCGCCGCCTCCTCCAGGTCCTTGGGGATGGTGTCGAAGTAGCCCTTGAGCATCCACACGCTGAACGGGATGGACGTGGTGGCGTACACGATGATGAGGCCCAGCCGGCTGCTGCCCAGGCCCAGCCACTGCACCAGGATGATGTAGAGCGGAATCAGCATCAGCGTGCCCGGGAACATCTGGGACACGAGGAACGCCATCATGCCCGCGCGCTGGCCGGGGAACTTGAAGCGGCTGAAGGCATACGCCGCCGTGCACGCCATGAAGACGCCCAGCACCGTGGTGCCAATGGCCACGATGGCGCTGTTGAACATCCACTTCGCGAAGGGCTGGTCCGACATCACCGACACGAAGTTGGAGACGGAGAAGTGCTCCGGCCACGGCGTCACCGCGCGCAGCCGGTCCCAGAAGGTGGGGTTCTCCGGCAGCGTGGCGATGGCCAGGCTCTGCTTGCCGGAGAAGGCCAGGCTCACCACCCAGAGGATGGGGTAGATGGTGAAGAGGGTGAAGGCCACCAATACGGCATGCAGCGGCAGGTGCGGGATGCCTTCGCGACGTTCAGAGAAGAGCGCCATGGGGTTTACGCGGCCTCCGTGGCGCGGCTCATGCGGTTCTGCACCATGCTGTAGAGCAGCAGGATGCCGAAGATGACGGTGGAGTACGCCGCCGCGTAGCCGTGGCGGTAGCGCTCGAAGGCGAACTTGTACGCCTGGGTGACCAGGATTTCGGTGGAGCCGCCCGGGTCGCCGCCCGTCACCAGGAAGATGATGTTGAACATGTTGAAGGTCCACACCACCGACAGGATGACCGCGGGCACCAGCGCGGGCTTCAGCGCGGGCAGCGTGATGGCGGTGAACTGCTGCCACCGGTTGGCGCCGTCCACGCGCGCCGCTTCGTAGAGCTCACCCGGGATGGACTGGAGCGCGCCCAGCGACACCACCATCATGAACGGGAAGGACAGCCAGCCGTTGGTGGCCAGCGCCGTGAAGAACGACGTGAAGGGGGAGTCGAACCACGCCAGCCCTTCCCCACCGAACATCCGGATGACGTGGTTCACCACGCCGAACTGCTGGTGGAACATGCCCTTCCAGATGAGCGCGGTGATGTAGTTGGGCATGGCCCACGGCAGGATGAGCAGCACGCGGTACACCGGCCGCATCCTCAGGTTGGGCACGTTGAGCGCCAGCGCGAGCAGCAGGCCCACCGTCACGCCGATGGTGACGTTCGTCACCGTCCACACGATGGTGAAGAGCAGCGTGTAGTAGAAGTTCAGGTAGTTGAAGACCCACGAGCCGTCCGCGGCCGTCTTCGCGAAGCTGAAGTCGCCCAGGATGTCCGCGTAGTTGCGGAAGCCCACCCACAGCTCCGACAGCGGCTGGCTGCTGTTGTAGAGGTTGGCGTCCGTGAACGACAGCGTGATGCCGTAGGCGAAGGGGAAGAACACCAGCACCACCATGCCCACCATGGCGGGCAGGACGTACGCGTACGCCTGCCGGTGCTCCACCGCCGTGGCCGCCGCCCGGTGCAGCGCGCCCAGGCCGATGAACAGCAGCACCGCCAGGCCCAGCACGCCCAGCGCGCCCAGCGCCTTGCCCGCGTTGCCGCG
>NZ_JBKGHJ010000750.1:0-2836 GCF_046520365.1 Corallococcus sp. 4LFB | reverse complement strand
CGGACTCCATCGAGCGGCTCACGGAGCGCGCGGTGATGGCCACGAGCGCGTTGAGCAGGCACGCGGCCCAGAGCGTGGAGCGGTTGCCCAGCACCTCCAGCAGCAGGAACGTGGCCGCCGCCGCGCCCGTCACTGCGCCCAGGGTGTTGATGCCGTAGAGCAGGGCCAGGTCGCGGCGGTGGGGATCCGCGTCGGAGAGCACCGCGCGCGCGGCGCCGGAGCGTGCCGCCCATGAGCACGTGGGCACCGCGAGCACCAGCAGCGACAGCACCAGCCGCACGACGGTGCCCAGGCCCAGGCCCATCACCGGGGTGCCGCCCAGGGCGATGTAGACGGCGCGCACCGCCTCCACGAGGAAGGGGCTCAGCGCGGCGCTCGCGGCGATGAGCAGCTCCAGGTTCGCGTAGAAGGCCAGCGGCCGCGCCTGCCGGTCCGCCCGCTCACCCAAGAGCGCGCTGCCCAGCCCCAGCCCCGCCATGAAGATGGCGAGCACCGCGGCCGACGCGGCGGTCGAGGCCCCGAAGATGAGGCGGAACTCCCGCAGCCACACCGTCTGGTAGACCAGTGCGCAAAGTCCCGACCCAAAGAGAAGGGGCGCCACCCTCCCGACGCGTGTGTTCATCGAACCCTCGAGGAGCGCGCGCCCGTCCTTCCCATGGCGGGCCGCGGCTACCCTGTCAGGCCGCAGTATCCCGTGAACACCGTCCTGTGGAAAACAGTGAAGGCCCCCGTGAAGGCGGCCTGCCTGCCCCTACGGCGCCGGCTTCGCGTGCTCGGCGGCCTGGCGCTCCGTGCGGCACCAGGCCAGCTGCTCCTGGAGGGTGGCCAGGGGCACCGCCAGCTCCAGCTTGAAGGACGTGCCGTCCGGCCGCACCTTCGCGAAGTCCAGCAGCTGCGCCAGGTCCTCCTTGCCGTCCGCCTGCGCCTTCATGCGCGCCATGGACAGCGCGCCGCCCAGGGACTTGCCCAGGTCCGTCATCCTCTGCGCGTCCAGGCCCGTCACGTTGGCCACCATGGCCACGTCGCCGCTGGTGTCCAGGTGCAGCTCCACGTTCTGGGCCACGTCCGTCAGCTGCTTCGCCAGATCCGCCTGATCCGGCCCCAGCATCTTCGCCAGCTGCTCCACCGCCAGCACGCCGTACATCTCCCCGTAGGTGCTGTTCTCATCCAGCAGCGGCGGCCCGTCCTCCGCGCCGCGCCCGTCCATGCGATCCAGCACCGTCTTCACGGAGTCCGGCGACCTGCCGAACACCAGCATCTGGTCGTTCCAGGTGCCCACCGCGGTGTCCATCCGGCCGCGCTGCGTGCCGCCGTCCGGCAGGGCGAACGTCGTGTCCCCCGGCTCGTACACGCGCGCGCCCGGGCCGTGATCCGACGCCACGCGCTCGCCCAGGAGCTCCTGGTACTTCGCCTTGCGGAAGTCGCCGGAGAGGATGACGCCCTCGTCGGTGATGACCAGCCGGTCCAGGTCCTGGAGCGGATCCACGCCGCTCATCGCCTTGAACTGCTCCAGGTTCTTGCCGCCGTCGCGCAGCAGGCAGTCCATCAACAGCTCGCCCACGGGCGAGTAGCGAAGCGCGTTCGCCTCGATGACCACCGCCGTGCGGCCCGGGCCCCGGGGCAGCGCCGCGAGCAGCGGATCCCTCGGCTTCACGGGCGCGGCCACCCCCGCGTCCACCACCGCGGGCATCACCCAGGTGCGCCGCTTCTCCGCGCGCGCCAGGTCCTCCCCCCGCATGCGCCGGGGGAAGGCCACGTCCTTCGCCTCGGCCGGCGGCGTGTCGCCCTGGCCCGTGAACATCAGGACCGCGCCCGCGGCGAACAACAGCAGCGCCCCCAAGAGCCACACCCTCCTGCGCCCGCGCGATTCCATGACTCAGCAGTCCTTTCCTTCGAAGTGCCAGACGCCCACGGAGAGCGCCCCCAGCCCGAACACCAGCACGCCGCCCAGCAACATCCCCAGCGAGCCCTTCTCCAGCGGCGTGGAGCTGGCCAGGTCCGCCGCGCGCGACGCCAGCGCGGACAGCCGGGGCAGCACCAGCGTCACCGCGTCGAACGCCGTGCGGCCGAAGCCCGCCTCCAGGTAGCGCGACACGTCCGCGCGGAAGCCCGCGAGGATGCCGCCCACCAGCAGCACGAAGCCCGCGGCGGAGCACAGCGCCGCGCTCCTCACCAGCGTCGCCGTGGTGAGCATCACCGCGTACACCGCCGCGAACCCCACGCACGCCAGGCCCCCGGCGATGATGGGCCCCAGCGTCCAGTACCCGGCCTTCACCCCGAAGATGAGCGTCAGCCCGCCCGCGGCGTACACCGTGCCGCCCAGCGCCAGCGTCATCACGCCCAGGAAGGTGCCGGCCAAGAGGTGCCAGCGCTGGAGGGGCAGGGCGAGCAGGTGCTCGATGCGGCCGGGCGACAGCAGCCCCGGCGCGAAGTCCGAGCACGCCACGATGCCGAAGAGGATGCCGCCGTAGAACACCAGGTACGCCGCCGCGCGGTAGATGGGCCGCAGCGCCACGTCCACGGACACGATGTTCGAGCGCACCACCTCGCCGAACAGGCGCGTCGCCGCGAGCGCCCCGTCCACCACCTCCAGCTTGAGGCTGAGCGCCACGGTGGCCAGCACCAGCGTGAGCCCCACCATGAAGGCCAGGATGAACTTGCGCGACGCCGCCTCCCGCAGCACGTACCCCGCGATGACGAAGACCGGGCTCCTCATGCCGCCACCCCCGGCCCGCCGACAGCGCCCACGAGCACCGCCTCCAGGTCCGCGCCCTCGCGCCTGAGCTCCGTCAACAGCGCGCCCCGCGACCGCGCCCGGTCCAGCGCCGCGTTGAGC
>NZ_JBKGHJ010000074.1:0-22745 GCF_046520365.1 Corallococcus sp. 4LFB | reverse complement strand
CGGGCGCGGGTGCTCGCCGAGCACACGGCGGAGCACCGCGCGCGGACGCTGGAGGCGTATGCGCGGGAGGCCGCGTCCGGCCGCGCGCCATGAGCTGCAAGGGACGGGGACACGAAGGGGGGAGGGGGACGATGAGGATCGCCGTCATCGGGACGGGGTATGTGGGGCTGGTCGCGGGCACGTGCTTCTCCGAGTCCGGACACGACGTCACGTGCGTGGACGTGGAGCAGGCGAAGGTGGCGGCGCTCCAGCGCGGGGAGCTGCCCCTCTACGAGCCGGGCCTGGAGGAGCTGGTGCGCCGCAACCGCGAGGCCGGGCGGCTGCGCTTCACCACCGACCTGGCCCTGGCGGTGGGGGCCGCGGCGGTGGTGTTCATCGCGGTGGGCACGCCCATGGGGGAGTCCGGGAGCGCTGACCTCCAGTACGTGCTCGCGGCCGCGGAAGCCGTGGGCCGGGCGCTCCGGCACTACACGGTGGTGGTGGACAAGAGCACCGTGCCGGTGGGCACGGCGGACCGGGTCCACGCGGTCATCGCCCGGAGCACGGTGCACGACTTCGACGTCGTCTCCAACCCGGAGTTCATGAAGGAGGGCGCCGCGCTGGAGGACTTCCTCAAGCCGGACCGGGTCGTCATCGGCGCGGACTCCGAGCGCGCCCGCCGCGTCATGGGCGAGCTGTACGCGCCCTTCGTGCGCACGGAGAGCCCCATCCTGTTCATGGACACGCGCTCCGCGGAGCTGACGAAGTACGCCGCCAACGCGATGCTCGCCACGCGCATCTCCTTCATGAACGACGTGGCCGCGCTCTGCGAGCGGGTGGGCGCGGACGCGGACCACGTGCGCAGGGGCGTGGGCGCGGACCGGCGCATCGGCCACGCGTTCCTGCACCCGGGCATCGGCTACGGCGGCAGCTGCTTCCCCAAGGACGTGCGCGCGCTGATGGCCACCGCGCGCGACGTGGGGCTGGAGCTGGACCTGCTGCGCGCGGTGGAGGCCACCAACGCCCGGCAGAAGAGGAGCCTGCTCGCCAAGGCGCTCCGGCACTACGGCGACCTGTCCCGCCACACCTTCGCGGTGTGGGGCCTGGCCTTCAAGCCGAGGACGGACGACATGCGCGAGGCCCCGTCCGTGGAGCTCATCGAGGGGCTGCTGGACGCGGCGCGCGCGTGCAGTGCCACGACCCGGTGGCGGGCGAGGCCGCGCGGCGCTGCTTCGCGGACCGCGTGTCGTACGCCTCCACCTGCTACGACGCGGCGGAGGGGGCCGACGGCCTCTTCCTCGTCACCGAGTGGAGCGAGTTCCGCCACCCGGACCTGCGCCGCCTGAAGTCGCTGATGCGCCGCCCCGTCCTCTTCGACGGCCGCAACGTCTTCGACCCGGAGCAGGCGCGCGGCGAGGGCTTCACCTACTTCGGCGTCGGCCGGGGTTGAAACCCGGCGCGGCGGGGCGCATCGATGGGAGGCCCATGGCCTCCCCACCGCCTCCCAAGCCCTGCGCCGTCTGCGGCCGCGCCATCACCTGGCGCCGGAAGTGGGCGCGCGACTGGGAGCAGGTGCGCTACTGCTCGGACGCGTGCCGGGGGAAGCGGGCCGGCGCGCGGGACTCCCCGTGGGAGGCGCGCATCCTGGAGCTGCTCTCCCAGCGGGCGGGCGGCGCCACCGTGTGCCCCTCGGAGGTCGCCCGGGCCTCCGGCGGGGAGGACTGGCGCGCGTGCATGGAGCCCGTGCGCGAGGCGGCGCGCAGGCTGGTCGCGCGTGGCGCGCTGGACATCCTCCAGGGTGGCAGGGTGGTGGACCCGTCCACCGCGCGCGGGCCCCTCCGGCTGCGCCTTCGCACTTGACGCGCCCCGGGTGTGGCGCCCTGCACAGCGCGTTCACGGGCGGTGGAATCGCGCTTGCGCGCACATGGAGGGTCCGGCTACGCGCCGCAGCATGGCCCACGACAAGAAGTCCGAATTCGACATCCTCCTGTGGGGCGCCACGGGATTCACCGGCCGCCTGGTGGCGGAGTACCTGGCGCGCACGCACGACACCCACCGCGCGAAGTGGGCCATTGGCGGGCGCGACGCGGCGAAGCTGGAGCAGGTCCGCTCGGAGCTGGCGAAGGTGCGGCCGGAGCTCGCGGAGCTGCCGGTGGTGCTCGCGGACGCGAAGGACGCGGCGTCACTGGACGCGCTGGTGGCGCGCACGCGCGTCATCATCTCCACCGTGGGCCCCTACGCCCGCTACGGCAACGAGCTGGTCGCCGCGTGCGTCCGCGCCGGCACCGACTACTGCGACCTGACGGGCGAGGTGCAGTGGATGCGCAAGACCATCGACGCCCACGACGCGCGGGCGCGCGAGACGGGCGCCCGCATCGTGCACACCTGCGGCTTCGACTCCATCCCCTCCGACCTGGGCACGCTGATGCTCCAGGACTACATGCGGGAGAAGCACGGCGGCCACTGCGACCAGGTGCGCTTCCACCTGACGCGCATGCGCGGCGGCTTCAGCGGCGGCACCATCGCGAGCATGATGGACACCCTGGCGGCGGTGAAGGCGGACCCGTCCCTCAAGAAGGTGCTGACCAGCGCCCACGCGCTGGACCCGGAGCCCTCCCGTGGCACCAAGGAGGAGCGCGACCTGGCCACGGTGAAGAAGAGCCCGGACACGGGCACGTGGACCGCGCCCTTCGTGATGGCGTCCGTCAACACGCGCGTCGTGCGGCGCTCCAACGCGCTCCTGGGCTTCCCGTGGGGCCGCGACTTCTTCTACTCGGAGGTCTCTGACTTCGGCCCGGGGCCCAAGGGGTTCGCGCTGGCCGCGGCGACCACCGCGGGGCTGGGCGGCTTCATGGCCGTGTCCAGCGTGGAGCCCGTGCGGGAGCTTTTGGAGAAGCACGTGCTGCCCGCGCCGGGGCAGGGCCCGTCCGCCACCGTGCGCGAGCGCGGCCTCTTCGAAGTCAAGCTCCTGGGCGAGGGCCACTCGCCCAAGAGCGGCCAGCGCGTGAAGGTGGAGGGCAAGGTCGCGTCGCAGGGCGACCCGGGCTACGCGGCGACGGCGCGCATGCTCGCGGAGTCCGGGCTGTGCCTCGCCTTCGACACCATCCCCAAGCGGGGCGGCGTCCTCACCCCCGCGTCCGCCATGGGCATGGTGCTGGTGGAGCGCCTGCGCAAGGCGGGCATGACCTTCGAGGCCCACGACCGCGCCGCCTGAGGGCGCGGCCGTGCTTCTTCAGTCGCGCAGGTAGTGGCAGGTGTAGCCGCCGGGGTTCTTCACCAGGTAGTCCTGGTGGTAGCCCTCGGCGGGCACCCACTCCCCGGCGGCGACAATCTGCGTGACGACGGGCCGGGACCACTTGCCGGACCTGTCCACGCGGGCCTTCACCGCCTCCGCCGTCCGCTTCTGCGCGTCCGACAGGTAGAAGATGGCGGAGCGGTACTGCGTGCCCACGTCGTTGCCCTGGCGGTTGAGCGTCGTCGGGTCGTGCATGCGGAAGAACCACTGCTCCAGCAGCGCCTCGTACGTCAGCAGCTTCGGGTTGAAGACGACGCGCACCGCCTCCGCGTGCCCCGTCTCCCCGGTGTGCACGTCGTCGTAGGTGGCGCCCTTCTTCGCGCCGCCCGTGTAGCCGACCTCCGTGTCGATGACGCCCGGAATCTTGCGGAGGATGTCCTCCATGCCCCAGAAGCACCCCCCGGCCAGGTACGCCGTCTCGCGCGCGGCCTCCGTGGGGACTTGCGCCTTCGCCAGCACGACGGCGCCCGCGGCGGGGGCCATCGCGCCCTGGGGCTCACCGGGCGCCGCGCGGCCGAAGGACGGCAGCCACGCGCCATAGCCCTTCGCGGCCAGCTCGTTCACGGGGATGAAGCGCAGCGACGCGGAGTTGATGCAGTAGCGCAGGCCCGTGGGCTCCGGCCCGTCCTCGAAGACGTGGCCCAGGTGCGAGTCCCCGTCCTTCGAGCGCACCTCCACGCGCTCCATGCCCAGGGTGCTGTCGCGCTTCTCCACCACGTGGGCCTTGTCCAGGGGGCGGGTGAAGCTGGGCCAGCCGGTGCCGGACTCGAACTTGTCGCGCGAGGAGAACAGGGGCTCGCCGCTGACCACGTCGACGTAGAGCCCCTCCTCGTGGTTGTTCCAGTACGCGTTGCGGAAGGGCGGCTCGGTGCCCTCGTGCTGCGTCACCTGGTAGGCCAGGGGGGACAGGGTGCGCTTGAGCTCCGCGTCGGACGGCTTCGCGTACTTGCGGCCGTCCCGCGCCGGGGCGGACGCGGTGACCGCGGCCTGGGTCCCGGGCGGAGCGCCGCGCGCCTCGGTGCACGCGCTCAGCGCGGCGGCCAGCACCAGCGCGGCGGGCCACAGCCGGCGTGCCACCGACAGCAGGGTGGGGGACGACACTGCACGGGCGGACGACATGGGACGCGAAGCCTCCGGGCGCCTTCGGAAAAAGGGCGCACTCCCCTGGTACGCGGGACCCCTGGCGACGGTTTCAGCGGACAGAGAACACCGGCCGGCCGGGCGGGCCATCCCGCGGCTCCGGGGGCCGGGCAGTGGCCGGCGGGGCCCGGACGGCGTTACGTCCCGGGCGACCGGGAGGGTGCGGATGAGCCGGGGACGCGGGCCGAAGGGGCCCATCGGACGGGTGACGAGCATCTCGCGCGCCGAGGGCGCCAGCGTCATCCTGCGCATCCGGGCCCTCCAGGGCGTGGAGGGCGCCGCGCCGGTGACGGACCGGAACACGCCCCGGCGCTCCTTCTCGGAGGTGATGGAGCGCCACGCGCAGGGGCTGAACAGCAGCGAGCCCCTGCCGTTTCCCGTGGCCCCCAGGCCCCTGCCGCCCCCCGTGCGCGGCCACGAGGACGAGGAGCTGATGACCGCGGAGCCCGCCCCCGACACCTTCGTCGGGCTCATGTGGTCCAAGCTGAAGCGCTCGCGCTGAGGCGCCGCGTTTCAGGGGCTCACCACCACGTCGCCGCGAGCCCGCCCAGGGACACGTAGTCCTGGCTCGCGACGTCGTTGGCGGGCTGGAGGTCCGCGGGGATGCTGAGCGTCCGCGTGGCGGTGATGCGGTAGGACAGGCCCAGGCTGGAGCGCGGCAGGGGCGCGCTGAAGCGCAGGCGGGCGGTGTCCCCCACGGCCAGCGGCCCCACCTCGCACTGGAGGGCGCCGGAGGTCACGTGGCAGTCCTGGGTGGTGGCCAGCAGGCCCGGGGGCAGGGCCACGGTGATGACGGCCCGGGCCAGCGGATCCGGCCCGTGCTGGGTGACGGTGAGCGTGTAGTCGATGCGCGGCGCGGACACGCCCCGCCTCGGGACGGCGGTGAGTGTTACCCCCACGTCCGCGGAGGCCGCGGCCCGCAGCACGGACACGTCATTGCCGCGGGAGTTGGCCGTGACGACGTCCGGCTTGAGGTCGCCGTCAATCCGCCCCACCGCGACCGCCGCGGGCCCCGAGCCGGTGGGCAGCAGCGTGTCCCTGCCGAAGGCGCCGTGGCCCTGGCCGGGCAGGAGGGACACGGTGTCCTCCGCGTAGTTCGCGGTGACCAGGTCCAGCGTCCCGTCGCCGTTGAAGTCGCCGGGCGCGACGAGGTACGGCCCGCCCCGCACGGGGAAGTCCGCGCGCGAAGGGAACGCGCCGGTGCCATCTCCGTGCAGCACGGACACGCTCCGGCCCCGGAAGTTCGCGGTGACCAGGTCCTGCTTCCCGTCGCCGTCCACGTCCACCACCGCGACCGAGTAGGGCGCGTTGCCCGTCGCGAAGTCCGCGCGAGGCCGGAACGTCCCGTCGCCGTTGCCCAGCAGCACCGACACCGTGTCCACGAAGTTCGCGGTGACGAGGTCCGCCTTGCCGTCGTGGTTGACGTCGCCCACCGTCACCGCGAACGGATTGGTGCCGGTGGGCACGGCCCTGCGGGGCGCGAACTTCCCGGGGCCCCGGTTCAGCAGCACGGACACGGAGTCGTCCCGCTCGTTCGCCGTCACGACGTCCAGGCGTCCGTCGCCGTCGAAGTCCCCCACGTCCACGGACGTGGGCTCCGAGCCCACCGGATGCTCGGTGCGCGAGCCGAACGTCCCATCGCCGCGCCCCCGCAGCACGGACACCGTGCCCGCGAAGTGGCTGGTGACAACGTCCAGGTGGCCATCCCCGTCCAGGTCCGCCACCGCGACGGCGGTGGGCCGCGCGCCGGTGGGCTGCTCCACGCTGGACGCGAACGTCCCGTCCCCCCGGCTCCGCAGCACGGACACCGTGCCCGCGGCGTGGTTGGCGGTGACGACGTCCAGGTGCCCGTCCGCGTCCAGGTCCCCCAACGCCACGGCGCGAGGCTCCATCCCCGTGGGCGATGCGCGGGGCGCGTCCAGCAGCGGCCGGGACTCGGTGCCCGCCATGCGCGGCAGGGCCATGGCCATCAGCCCCGCGACGCTGAACACCAGCACGCCCGCATGGGCCATTCGTGGGTGTCGCATGTCCTTCCCCCTCTTCCAGGCCCTGAACCGGCAAGGCCGTGGTAACGCGGTTTCCATGACATCCCCGCGTGATGGCGAATGAGTAAGAAGGCGCGACGCGCGGCGCCATGCGTCCCGGGGGAGGGTGGGTGAGGGGCAGCGGACAGGGGAATGAGCCCGGAGGGACGGCTTGCGCGCGGGGTAGGCTGCACCGTCCCCATGTCCGCGACTCCGCCGTCCTGCCGAAAGCCCCTGGTGGTCACCACGTCGGACCGGGTGGACGCACAGCTCGCACAGCGTGCGCGGAGCGCGGCGGAGGCCGTGGGCGTGCCGTATGTGGAGCGCCACCACAAGCTGCCCTTGAAGAAGCTGCTCACCGACACGGCGGACGCGTTGGTCGTCTTCGAAGCCACGGCGGTGTCGTTGGTGGACGCGGAAGGCACGCTGCGCTTCTCACCGGGGCTCGCGCACCTGCGCGTGAAGCAGCTGGACGCGGGCGTGACGGAGGACCAGCTCCTGCGCGTCGCGGGCCTGCGCGAAGGGGAGCGCGTGCTGGACTGCACCCTGGGGCTGGGCGCGGACGCGCAGGTGGCGGCGAGGCTGGTGGGGCCCACGGGCCATGTCACCGCGCTGGAGAAGAGCCCGGCGCTCTACCTGCTGGTGCACCACGGGCTGGCCGGACTGCCGCGCCACCCGGCTGCCTGCGCGGTGGACGTGGTGCACGCGGACGCGGCGGCGTACCTGCGCACGCTGCCGGACGGCGCGTTCGACGTGGTGCTCTTCGATCCGATGTTCGAGCGCGAGCGAAAGTCCTCCGCCGCGTTCGAGGCGCTGCGCCGCCACGCGGACTACGCGCCGCTGACGCGTGAGACGGTGGAGGAGGCGCGGCGCGTGGCGCGCAGGGGGGTGGTGCTGAAGGGGTCGCGCTACTCGCAGGATTTCAAGAAGCTGGGCATCACCCCGGAGCCCGCCCGGCCCAACGCCACGGTGTTGTGGGCCCGACTGCCGGGTTCGGGCAACCCTGGGAATCCTGGCTGAGCCGGGAGTCCTTGATAACGTCCCGGACCGCTGTGAATCACGACAACCGGGAGCGACACATGAAGACGCTGAAGCGAGGCCTGTTGCTGGCGGCCTGTCTGCTGGGGACCGTGGGCTGTGGCGTGGAGGCGCCGGACGAGGGCGCTCCGGCGCAGGAGGACACGCAGGAGGTGTCCGCCCAGGCCGGCTGCATCCCCGGCCAGACGCGCACCATCAAGGTGGGCTGCTGCACGCCCACGCTGGAGCGCCGGCAGAACCAGATCTGCACCAACTCCTCGGGCTCCTGGAGCAACTCCGGCTCCAGCTACTGCGGCGGTTCGACCCTGAACTGCTACGGCGGCTGAGCAGGTCCCCCCTCCGGGGACGCAGTGCCGGAACCTGTCCGACAGTCGGACAGGTTTCCCAGGGCCGCGCCCGGCACGGCCCCCGGCGCACTCCCCACCGGGTTCGCTGGGATAGCCGAACAACGACCATCCGCTGGTGGTGGAAAGCATCTATTTGGGGCTGAGCGCCGGAACTTCCTGGTGGGACGTGCCTCGGGGCTCTTCGGCGGTTGGATGACGAGCATCAGCCAGAATTCTCCGAAGGAGACCGTGGGCTGCCAATCTCCAACCGAACCTGCTGAATCGCACGTTGCAGATCCTTCGACGGCTTAGGGCGACGGGTGACGGTCCCTGCGATGGCGTTGAGGCCCGCCCGGAGGTTGTCCGCTCGCTCCTCGGGAGTGCCCCCCAGCAGCCTTGAAAGGTTTCGGCACGCCTCGGGCGACGTGGCAATGGCGCGGTAGACGGCCCATGCCGCACGGGCGATCTCGTCGTTCTCCCACTGTTGCCAGCGTCGCCGCTTGGCCGGTGTCGTTGCTGGCTTTCTCATGGGAAGCTCGGGGCCTTTCCGCAGGCTCCGCAGGTCCGAGCTCCCTGAATCGCCCTCCCGCAGTGCTCGCAGTAAAGGCGATTCGTCGCGGCCAAGTTGGCGCAGACACGCTTCGGGTGCGTGTTCTGGCAAATGACGAGGTTGAGTGCCGGCGTCACGGGCCGCCCACAATCGCGGCAGTGCTTTGAGCCTGCATTCACGGGCCTTGCGGTTGCCATGTCCAAATCCCTTATGTGCTGGTCGGGCAGGTGCTCCCCTGCGCTCATTTGGAGGCCCTACCGGAACTCGTTCACGATGTAGACGCCCGCGCGAGGCGAACCGAGCACGGCCGTTCCAGGCTTGGACTCCGGCAGCTTCCGGAGTTGTCCGAGCCCGAGCCTCGCGACCGCGCAGATGGGAACCTGATCTCCTCCATCCAGGGGTTGGGCCGCGTAGTAGCGGATCACGGCCTGCGGCCCGTCCGCCCAGACGCGTCCATAGAGGCGGGCAGGTGCTTCAAGCGGGCCCAGGCTGTCTTCGAGGACACTTTCGATGGGGCCGGCGTACAGGGTGATGGGATAGGCACGGGACTGGTTCGCGTCGAGCTGAACCCAGGCGGAATCCCCCACGAACAGCCGCAGGTACTTCATCGCCTTGCGGGCCTCTTCGGGACATTCCTCCGGTCCCGGCGTGCCGTCGGAGCGCAGGGCCACCTTGCCCGTCGCGGTGCCCGGGCAGCCAGATGCCGTCATGAGCAGGACCGCGCAGCCCAGGAGCGTGAACGTGCGGGATGCCATGCCTTGCGCTCTTATCGCGCCAGGAGCGCTGGATCTAGCTGGACGAACGCCTGCCTCAAGCCGTCCTGGCGGTAGATCTCAAGGAAGAGGCTCGTCAACACGCCCTTTTCCATGAAGGCACTGCTGTCCACGACAGCGGCCACCACGCCGGAACTGCCGACCGCGATTTCGCGCGTCGTGACGCGAATCGCGACTGCTCGCGCATGACCGCCGTCCTTGGTCACCAGACGCGCGGACTTCAAGCTCCAGGGCTTTTGAGAGTGGGTGTTCTTGACCTTGAAGACGACCGCGACCTTTCCCTTGCCCTGGAACACCTGGGCATCCACCTCGCTCTCATCGTCCTTGCCGGAAAAGCGGTCCGCGAGCTTGAACGGTGTCTGCGCGATGGCCTCTGAAGCCAGCAGCGCCGCGAGCGCATGGTCCTCCGAGGTCTCTTCCTTGCGGTAGCGCTCGTTCTCTTCGGTCAGCGCGAAGTTCTCCTTGATCGCCCGGCGCAGCGCCGCGTGCATGCTCGCGTAGCTCTCTGGATCCTTGAACACGTCGACCTGCTGGTCCGCGCCATCCGATTGCCTCCAACCCGGGGGACGCAGGAGGAACGCCACCTCCGTCCCATCCACCAGCGTCACGATCAGGGGAATGCCTTCGTCGTCGGCGAGGTCATGGATGGGCTCCAGAACAACCTTGTTGCGGACCACCGCCAAGGGTTCGAGGCGCCCCTCCCACCCGAGCAGCTTCGTCTTGCTGGCGTCCACGGCCTTCTCGAACCGCAGCGTCGTGACCACCTGCCCCCGCACATGGACCCGGTGGGTGGCGTCACCAGGATGCTCTGAGAGCAGCAGGGGCCGGATGACCGGTTCGCGGTCACGGGCCACGGCCGCGGAGGCCATGAACAGGCAGAGCAGGGCGGTCCGGAAGGGTGGACGGGTTCGCATCGCATGGCCAACCTACCAAGGCAGGTTGGCCACGGACAACTGCTGAGGGCGGCTGAAACTCAGGCCCGCTTGAAGGCGCTCGCGTCCGGCAGGCCGCTGCCGCCCAGGTCCGCGCCCATGGCGGTGAGGACGCCGGAGAAGATGTCCGGCTCGTTGGACGTCACCTTGCTCGGCTGGGGCGCTCCGGTCCTCGCGTCGAAGCCGTAGGTGAGGGTGGTGTTCGGGTCCACGCCTCCCAACACGGTGTTGCCCTTCACCATGGGGGACAGGAGCAGGAAGCCGTTGTTGAGGTCGTGACCGGACCCGAACTCCGTGGCGCCGGAAGGCCGCGGACGCGTGCGGCCGAACTCCGTGGCCACGTAGATGAGCGTGCGGTCCCACATGGACTCGCCGGAGGTCGCGTCGAACGGCTCCGCCTTGAGCAGCGTGATCAGCGAGTCCACCGTGTTCAGGATGCGCGCCCACATGAAGGCCTGGCCGCCCCGGTGGTCGTTGTGGCTGATGTCGAACGCCAGCGGCGGGTTCGCGATGCCGTTGGGCCCGCCCACCGCGACGTTGAAGTCCGGCCCCAGCGTCACCGACACCGACACCCGGTACTTGAGCAGCAGGAACGCCAGCGCCGCCTGGCCCTGCACGGGGTCCGTGAAGAAGCCGGGGAACACCTCGCGCAGCCGCGCCCCGTCCGGAGAGGACTCCAGCCCGTACTTCGACAACGGAATCTGCGGCAGGTCCGGCAGGATGTTGAGCTTCGTGATCAGGTCCAGCGCCTCCAGCTTCGGCTGCTGCACGCCGCGCTGTTCGCTCCAGCGCTTCAGCGCGGCGCTGTCCTGGAAGGTGCGGCCGAAGATGGACTTCTGATCCAGCGCGTCCCGCGTGCTCCGCGCCAGCGCGAGGACGTCCTTCGACGGCGCCCCGGTGATGCCTCGCGAGCCGTCCAGCCCCAGGGGCCACAGCGACGGGTTGACCACGGCTTCTCCGAAGCAGGACAGGGGCAGGCTGTCGTCGGTGCCGCGCTCGGCGTAGCCGCCGGTGCCCATGTTGACGTTGGGCAGGGGCATGCCGCTGCCCCACTGGAGCGCGACGGCCTCCTGGAGCGTGCGCCCCCGCCAGGCGCCGTTGCCCGTGAGCGAGCGCTTCTGCGCGATGCCGTGGTTCACGGACGTGCCCACGGACGTCGCCACCAGCATCTCGTTCGCGTGCTTCTTCACGAACGCCAGCTGGTCCGTGGCGACCGGGATGTTGATGCTGCCCAGGCGCGAGTTGCTGTACTTCACCGCGCGGAAGGGGCTGCCCGCCACGGCCTGCACCTGCGCGTCCGGGAAGGTGTTGAGCCCGGCGGCGTTGGCGGACTCGGACTGGCGCACCGCGAGGAAGCTGTCCACGATGGACGCGCCCCCCGCCGCCCCGATGACGATGAGGAACTTCGGCTTGCCGTCGAGCGCGGCGCGCTGGCGGCCCAGCTTCTCCAGGGACTCGGGCGTCTGGAGCGATTCCCGGCAGCCGGAGAGGAAGGGGGAGAGGGTGGTGCCCGCGGCGCAGAGCGACAGCGCCCGCAGCATCTCCCGTCGCGACAGCCGGCCAGTGGTCTTGAGGGTCATGGGAGGGGTTCCTCAGTAGAAGACGGCTTCGGCGGAAGAGAAGACGGCGAGACACGCGGCCTGCATCCACGCGACGCCCGGCGTGGCCGCGCCCGTGGCCTGCACGTCGGCGGACAGGCGCACCAGCGTGTCGCGCTCGGCCTGCGTCGGGTCGCGCAGCCACGCGCGGCGCACCAGGGACGTCACCGCCGTGGCCACGGCGGGGCTCGCGGAGTCCGCCAGCCTGCCGTCCGCGGTGAGGGTCACGTCCTTGAACACCACCGCGGAGGCCGGCGTGCTCACGTCCAGCGCGACGCGCGCGTTGCAGGCGGAGAGCACGGTGCGCTCCACGGCGATGGGCGTGGTGGCGCCCGTGACGGTGGGCGTCTCGTAGACGCTGTGCTGGTAGGGGTCCACGCCGCCCAGCGCCACGCCGTGCACGGTCTGGCAGGGGTACTGGCCCAGCTCGTTGCACACGGCGGTGGAAGGCAGCTCCAGCGCCTGGGCCAGGTCGAGCGACAGCCGCTCGGGCCCCTTGAAGCGCAGGTTGCCCTTCTGGGACTTCGCGACGCCGCCATCCCATTCGGGCGTCACGCCGGGGTTGGCGCCCGGTCCCAGGTCCACGGCGGTGGGCAGCTTGTCGGAGCAGCCCGTGAGGAGCAGACAGGTCAGCAGCAGGCGTTCAGGGCGCACCGTAGGCCTCCGTGCGGATGAGGTCGTGAAGCATCTTCTGCACGCGGTAGGCGTGCGTGGTGCGGAAGGCCTGCCAGGTGCGGACGAACTCCTCGTTCTCCTCGGGCAAGGGTGCGTGGCCGACGAGCAGCTTCCAGTAGTCGGTGACGGTGGAGATGGCGAAGGCGTCGCTGTTGGCGGCCACCCGCGCCCACTCCGTGAGGTTGTTCACGGGCTGGCCCAGGATGACGCCCTGCTCGGGCGTGTTCTTCAGGGTGGCCACCTCGTTGGGGAACAGCAGCTCCAGGCGGTTGGGGATGTACCGGTTGGGCAGCCCGCCCAGGCCGTTGTAGTTGCGGTACGGATACGACAGCGGATCCAACGTCGCGTGGCACGCGGCGCACTGGGGCGCCTGGACGCCCTTGGCGTCGTAGTCGCGCGGCTCGTTGGGGACGCTGTGCAGGCCCTCCTGCTTCGCGATGTCCAGGCCCAGGTACGCGCGGTACATCTGCGACGCGGCGTTGCGCGGCAGCGCGGTGAACATGACGAACGAGGTGAGCGTCCACGCGCTCGTCATGTTGCCGGCGCGGCGCGAGGCCTCCACGAACTGGGAGGAGAGGCCGTTGGCGGCGGTGTACGTGGTGGGGTTCTCGCCCGAGCGCTTCACGTAGAAGCCGGCGGTGAGCACGTCGCGCGCGTCGTGGTCGTCCGTCTGCGACCAGGTGAAGAGGGCGTAGTCGTCGTAGTAGTCCGCCAGCGGAATCACGCCCGCGTCCTCGCCGGACTTGATGGAGCCGACGGGGCGGATCTTCGGGTGGGCGACCTTCCAGAGCTGCCCGTGCTTGCCGCGCCAGAAGTCGGACTGGAGGCAGCGGTCCAGCTCCTGGTCGATGAAGGCGCGCTGCTTGTCCTCGCTGCCCAGCTCCAGGAAGGTGGCCACCTGGACGTAGGTGGGGGACCTGCCGCAGAAGTCGCTGAGCATGCGGCGGTACACGAAGCGCGGGTCGTACTGGCAGACCTTGAACTGGGGGTTCTCCCCGCCGCCGCAGACGCCGCTGGGCGGGACGCTGGTGGCGTCGCCGGGGAGCGAGCCCTGCTCGACCTCGAACTGGTTGGGGGCGCCGTCGCCGTCGGTGTCCTCGCTGGCGATGGCGCGCAGCGCGGCGGGGAGGGCCGCCGCGAAGTCCGCCTCGGAGAGGGGGCGCGGCTTGCCGGGGGCCAGGTGCGGCTCCAGCGCGGCGCCGTAGCCGTTCCGCTGGGGCGGGGCCACGTGGCAGTAGGTGCAGGCGGGCTGGGTGCCCTGGCACGCGGGCGCGGTGGGAGATTCCGCGCAGAAGGCGCCAGGGCCGGTGGGCATGGCCACGGCCGGGGTCGTGAACCCGAGCAGCAGCAGCCCGGGCAGCAGCCATCGGCTCGGGGAGGGGGGAGGCAGGGGCACGCGGGCTCCGGGAACGGGTGCTGTACGGACACACCAACCCGGAGAATCAGAAAGGGTTTCGGAAGATTCGTGAGCGCCGGGCTCACCAGGGCCGCCGCTCGATGAGGTGGCGGGCCTGGGGAGAGGGGGCGAGGAACGACACCGGCGCACCCGCGACGCGCTCCAGCTCCTCCAGGTGGTGGCGGGCCGCGTCAGTGAGCTGGTCGAAGCGCCGGGCGGCCCAGTTGGTGGAGGCCAGGTCCCCCGCGAGCACGAGCGCCAGGTCCGTGGGGCCGTTGAAGGATGCGGCCTCGCGCAGCCCCACCCAGTTGAACGAGGCCCCCTCGGAGCGGCACACCATGACGATGCGCCGCACCCGGCCCGGCGCGATGCCCGTCGCCGCGAGGCAGACGCTCGCCATCGTCCCGGCGCTCTCGATGAGCACGCGGTGTCGCCGGGCGAAGGCGTCCTCCAGCTCCTCGCGCAAGGGCACCGGGTCCGGCACCCCCATCCGGAGGAGCACTTCGTAGTGGGGCGCGAGCTGCGCCGTGAGGGGACGCGTGTCCACGTCGCCATGGAGGCCCGGGATGACGAGGTCCACGAGCCGCTCACCGGTCCGGCCGTAGAGCCCGAGCCGGCTGGCCACCCGCACGAGCACCGCCTCGGGCGGAACCCTCGCCGTGTCGACGACGAGCTCCGCCAGCGAGGCCAGCTCATGGACCGCGCGCTCGGCGGGATGCGCCCAGTCCGTCTCGAAGGTGTCCGGCTCCGAGCAGCGCAAGGCCTGCTCGGGCTCGGGCGCCTCCAGGTGGACGTGCACGACGCGGAGCCCCGGCCTTGCGCGCAGGCCGTCCAGCTGCGCCTTGCTGCTCACCGCGTCCACGGTGATCAGCCGGGACGTCTTGTTCGCGCGGCCGGACACCGCCGGGCACCGACCCGGCAGGGCCGCGACGACTCCCTCCACCAGCCAGCGTCCCCCCGTCTCGCGGTCCCGCGTGACGCTCGAGTCCTGGAGCGACCGCCGGGAGCCGTCCCCGCCGTGCCCCCGCAGGAGGTTCTTCGAGTGGAGATGCAGCGCGCCGAACCGCCGCGCCAGCCCCTGCGCGAGCGTCGTCTTCCCCGCGCCGATGGGCCCCGACACCACCACCACCGTGACCGCCATGCCTTGTTCCTCCCAAGGAGGAACACCCTAGAAACCCCGGTGCGGGGCGGACCATCCCCCATTCGAGGGAGGCGTCAGCGCTTTTCGGAGACGCGCACCCAGTCCACTTCCATCGTCTGGGGCCCCGCGCGCAGCAGGTCCGCGGTGGCCTGGGGCACGCCGAAGTACGGCTCCTTCGCGTGGTTGACGCCCTCCGGGTAGCCGCCGCCCACCGCGAAGTTGAGGATGAGGAACAGGGGCTTGTCGTAGGCCCACGCGCCGTGGCGCTCCACCTCCTCGCGCGTCGTGGTCTTCACGCGCTCGCCGTCGATGAACCAGTGGATGGCCTGGGGCGACGTCTCCACGCGGTACTCGTGCCAGTCGCTCACCGGCGTGCGCGGGTAGAAGCGGCCGTTGATGGGCGTGTTGCCGCTGTAGCCCGGCCCATGCAGCGCGACGGACACCCAGTCGCCGTAGCCGACGTTCTCCATGATGTCGAGCTCCCCGCACGCGGGCCACCCCGTCGCGCGGATGTCGCTGCCCAGCATCCAGAACGCCGGCCAGAGGCCCGCGCCCACCGGCAGCTTGATGCGCGCCTCGACGCGGCCGTGCGTGAACTCCCGCTTGCCCGCGCTCTCCACCCGGCCCGACGTGAACGGATACCCGTTGGCCGTCTGCATCCGCGCCGTGAGCTTCAACGTGCCGCCGCTCACCGACACGTTGTCCGGCGACGTCGTGTACTGCTGCTGCTCGTTGTTCACGTGCACGTCGGTGGTGAGGGTCCAGTTGCCCGGGTCCACCTGCGTGCCGTTGAACTCGTCGCCCCACACCTGGACCCAGCCGTCCTCCTGGCCGGCCACCGCCTCCGAGCGCTTCGGCGCCCCCGCGCACGCCGTGAGCCCCGCCACCAGCGCCCACGCGGCCGCCGTCCTGCCGGTCGTCATCGCCATCGTCGTTCCTTGAAAGGGAGTCCGCTACTGGAGCGTCCGCCGGTCCACCGGCGCCTCGGGAGGCTCGCCCCGGTACGGCGTGGCTGGAGGCAGCAGCAGGGATTCGTGCAGCCGGTCCTCCACGTCCACCGTGACGTCCACCACCGGCTGCCGCACGGCTCCACGCTGCCGTCCGCGTGCAGCAGCACGCCGCCGCCCCGGGGAATGCCCAGCCCGCGCGTGGGCAACCCCATGCGCCGCACGGCGAGCTTGAGGCCCGGCCACTCGGGCGGCTCGTGCACGCCGATGAGGTAGGGCACCAGGCCCAGCGTCGGGAAGGGCTCGCCTTCGACGGGCAGGTCGTCGCACCACGCGCCCAGGCCCAGGTGCATGGCCCCGGCGGACACGCCCATCAGCACGGCGCCGGCCTGGTGCCGCTCGCGCAGGAGGGCGTCCACGCCGTGCGCCTGGAACGCGTCCCAGCCCACGCGCGGGTCGCCGCCCGCGAGCAGGATGACGTCGGCCTCCTGCAGCCACGCCAGGTCCTCACCGGAGGGCGCGGCCGGGATGCTCCGGCACCGCGTGAGGCCGATGCCCTCCATGGCCGCGACGAAGAGGTCGTAGAACTCCGGCTGGCCGCCGTTGGACGCGCCCAGGTAGGCGGCCTTCACCTGCGGCACGCGCAGCTCCGCGCCGGTGAGCACGCGCACGTAGTCCAGGAAGGGGCGCCCCTCCACGCGCCAGAACAGCGGGGCGCTGTCAGCCAAGAGGAGGAGGGGCGGGAGCGTCATGCCGGAAAGCCTACCGCCACTGGTAGGCGCGCACCCAGTCCACTTCCATGGTCTGCGGCGCGTTGCGCACCAGGTCCACCGTGGACTGCGGCACGCCGTAGTACGGCGTCGAGGCGCCGTTCACGCCGAAGGGATAGCCGCCGCCCACCGCGAGGTTGAGGATGATGTACATGGGCTTGTCGTAGGCCCACGCGCCGTAGCGCTGCACCTCCGTGCGCGTCGTGGTCTTCACCAGCGCGCCGTCGATGTACCACTTGATGTCCGAGGACGAGTACTCCGTGCGGTACACGTGCCAGTTGCTCACGCTGGACGACGGATAGAAGCGGCCGTTGATGGGCGTGTTGCCGGAGTAGCCCGGGCCGTGCAGCGCGCCGGACGTCCAGTCGCCGTAGCCGACGTTCTCCATGATGTCGAGCTCCCCGCACGCCGGCCAGCCCACGGTGTTGATGTCATTGCCCAGCAGCCAGAACGCCGGCCACAGGCCCGCGCCCACCGGCAGCTTGATGCGCGCCTCGATGCGGCCGTGGCTGAACTCCCGCTTGCCCGCGCTCTCCAGCCGGCCGGAGGTGAACGGGTAGCCGTTGTTCCACTGCAGGCGCGCGGTGAGCTTCAGCGTTCCGTTGCTCACGGAGATGTTGTCGCCGGAGTTGGTGTACTGCTGCTGCTCGTTGTTCACGTGCACGGCCGTGTTGGGCGCCCAGTTGGCGGTGTTGACGCTGGTGCCGTCGAACTCGTCGCTCCAGATCTGCACCCAGCGGTCCTCGCCGCCGCCCACGACGCCGAAGGAGAAGGACTCCCAGCAGCCGGCCGTGGCGCGGTTGGCGTACAGCGGCGCGCTGGCGCCCTGGTTCATGTCCGCGGACACGTACTGGCCCGTGCTCTTCGCCTTGAGGCCCACGGTGCCGTCGGGGAAGGGCACCCAGGTGAAGCGCTCCCAGTCACCCACCGCCGTGCGGAAGCCCGTCACCTGTCCGCCCGCGTTCGGATCCGCGGACACGTACAGGCCCGTCTCCAGCACGCGCAGCGAGATGAAGTCATTGCCCGCGTCGCCCACCTGGAACTGCTCCCACCCCTGCGCGCTGTCGCGGTTGGCCACCAGCGGCGCGGTGGCGCCCAGGTTCTTGTCCGCGGACACGTACTTCTGCGTCGCGCACGCCTTCAGCCACACCGTCTGGCCCAGCGGCGCCGCCGTGGCGGACTGCTCGCGCTCCGCCACCACCGGCGTCGTCAGCGTCGCGTCCCCGGCCGGAGCGGAGGCCCCGCCACACGCCGTCAATCCCAGTACCGCCACCAGCGTCCACAGCGTCTTTCCGGCGCTCGCCGCCATCGTCATCCTCGAAGGTGTGCCCGGCTCCGACAGGGAGCGGGACCCGGCCGGGTTGGGCCGGGCATGGAAATGAGGTTAACCTAATTTCCATGAAAAACTCACTTATCTGGAGTCTGACCGTGCTGCTCGCGGGCGTGCCCGGGGCGGTGTTGGCGGAGGGGCGCCCGTCGCTGGTGAACACCCGCATCCCGACGCCCTTCGGGGCGAACGGGCACTCGTCGACGGTGGACGGCCGCATCTTCGTGGGCAACATCCGCGAGGACCATGCGACGACGACCACGACATGGATTGCCCGGGTGTTCCGTCCGGAGGCGGTGACGTACGACGCCTCCGGCAAGCCGTCGTTCGCGGCGGCCTTCTCCGCGGGCAAGACGGTGGCCGTGCGCAACGGCGAGAACGCGCTGGCGTTCTGCTTCCCCAACCCCGCGCAGCCCTACGTGCTGTCGAGCGGCGTCGCGGTGTACCAGCCGTACCTCTTCGACTCGATGATGTTCAACGGGGACAACGTCTTCCGGCGGCGCACGTCCGACCTCCGGGTGTCCCAGCCCTTCACGACGGGGGCGGACATCGCGTCCTTCAGCACCGGCCCACTGGAGACGCTGCGCACCGTCACCGGCGCCACGCTTCGCGGCATCGAGCCGACGATGACGTCCGACGGCCGGCTGCTCATCTACCAGGGCGCGCCCGCGAACACGGGCGGCATCGACCACATGATGTACGCGTACAACCCCACGCCGTGCGCGGCTACGGGCTGGAGCAACCCGCGCCCGCTGTCGATGATGTTCAACGACCCGGACGCGGGCGTGAAGCGCTACCCGCTGGCGTGGAAGCGGCTGAAGGCCGCGACGGGCGAGGACTTCGGCGACACGGCGTCCGGAGCGCTGGTGCGCGGCGCCTACGCGTGGGTGGACCACGAGGGCCGCAACCTCCTCTACCTCGCCGTCACGTACACGGACGGCGCGCGGCGCGAGGCGGTGAGCCTGGTGGGCGCGGACACGAACTGGACCGCGTACCACATCGACGGGGCGCTCAACACGGACCGCATGGACATCGCGCACCTCTTCTACTCGGGGCCCATGTGGAACTTCGAGCAGGAGCGTCTGCCATTGCAGAACTTCCCGCCCGGCCAGAGCAACGCGGCGCACTACCTGCCCGTCACCAAGACGCACGACGTGCTGGCCCTCTTTGGCAGCAACACGGCGGACTACAACGAGGTGGACCTGGGCGAGCTGATGGACCCCTTCCATCTGCTGTTCCTGCCCATGAACGAGCTCGTCACGCGCGCGGGCGCGTATGACCTGACGCGCACGCCGGACCTCTCCGGCCACTTCTTCACCGGCACGCTGGTGGGGAGCGCCTCCATCTCCCCGGGCAACGCGCTGACGCGCTCCTCGCCGGACTCGCTGTGGCAGCCGCACGGCAAGGGCAAGGCGCTGGTGGTGCCCGGCGGCGGCGCGCTCGCGGTGAACCTGGCGGACGCCTCCGGCACGGTGCCCGGCGTGGGCGCGGCCGTGCGCGCGCTGTCGGTGGAGCTCGCGGTGCGGCCGGACGCGGACATCCAGCAGGGCTGCACCACCGGCAATCCCTACCGCTACCTGATGCAGAAGGCGGGCGGGCTGGACCTCATCTACGAGGCCAGCAACCAGCCGCAGTTCTCGCTGGTCGTCAACGGCCAGCGCGTGCGGCTGGGCGGCGGCCCGGTGCTGCCGGTGGGGCAGTGGAGCCACCTGGCCTATACGTGGGACGGCACCACCGGCGTCTTCAACGAATACCTCAACGGCGTGCCCACGAACCGCGCGCTGCCCGTCGCGCCGGGGACGGCCCGGCTGGGCACGGGGACGCTCTACATCGGCGCGGGCGCGAACCTGGACACGCAGCGCTGCCCGGCCAACGGCGAGGGCTCGTTCCGGGGCGCCATCGACGAGGTGCGCATCTTCACGCACGCGCGCTCCAACCGCAGCATCTGCCTCACCGCGCACGGCGCCAACTGCCGCGAGGAGGCCATCCAGCACTCACCCTCCGCGGGCCAGTTCGCGATGAGCGCCCAGGCGCCCGCGTGCAACGGGACGCAGGCCTTGAACTCAGCCGCGTGCCTGTCCGCGATGCACCGGGTGTGCGCGCAGCGGGGGGCGGGCGACGCGCTGGCGAACGCCACCAACACCTGGGACACCCTCCAGCAGCTCGTCAGCAACCGCCCGCCCATCTCGTTGTCGGGCGTGCCGGTGTCGTCCACGGCCACGGACCTGACGGTGGCCTGCGCGCCCATCCAGCACGAGAGCGTGGCGGTGACGTTCGAGGAGCTGTCCCGCATCCACGCGGGCTGCACCGACGAGCGCGGCGTGACGAGCACCCACTGCACCGCCGCGGCGCACCGCTTCTGCAACCGTCAGGGTTGGACGACGGGGCAGGTGTTCGAGGTGACGTCCCGGCCCTGGGTGGGCTGCTTCAACTCCGGGCTCCAGACGGACGTGGAGCGGTCCGTGCTGGGGCCGGTGTCCAGCACGGGTGACTACACCGCCCCGGGCTCCCGCCTGGAGGTGAGCCAGTGGTGCCGCGCGCAGGGCTACGGGGCCGGCGTCGTGCAGGAGATTCCCAGCGCCACCAAGGCCCACGTGCACTGCTTCCAGCCGGCGGTGACGGCGGCGTGGAAGTACCTGCCGTAGGCGCGAAGCCTCTCCGCGGCGCAAGGCGCGCTGGCGCTCCCGGAGGTCCTGCCGGGAGCGCCGGGCGCTACACGTGCTCGATGATGGCTGAGCGCTACACGCGCTCGATGATGGTGGCGATGCCCTGGCCGCCGCCGATGCACATGGTGATGAGCGCCGTCTGCTTGCCCGTGCGCTCCAGTTCGTCCAGGGCGGTGCCCAGCAGCATCGCGCCGGTGGCGCCCAGCGGGTGGCCCATGGCGATGGCGCCGCCGTTGACGTTCACCCGCTCCGGGTCGATGCCCAGCGCGCGCGTCGTCTGAATCACGACGGCGGCGAACGCCTCGTTGATCTCCCACAGGTCGATGTCGCGGGCCTTCATGCCGGCCATGCGCAGGGCCTTCTCGCTCACGGGCGCGGGGGCGGTGAGCATGAGGAGCGGCTCCGTGCCCAGCGTCGCCATGGCGCGGATGCGGGCGCGGGGCTTGAGCCCCTGGGTCTTCACGTAGCGCTCCGACGCCAGCGCCACCACGGCGGCCCCGTCCACGATGCCGCTGGAGTTGCCCGCGGTGTGCACGTGCTGGATGTGCTTCGCCCGTGGGTAGGCGGCCAGCGCGATGCCGTCCAGCGTCTCACCGTTCGGGCCCACGGCCGTCTCACCCATGGCGACGAACGCGGGCTTGAGCGCGGCCAGGCCCTGCGCGGTGGTGTCCGGGCGCGGGTACTCGTCGCGCTCCAGCAGCACGGCGCCGGTGGCCGGGTCCTTCACCGCGAAGAGGGCCTTCGCGAAGCGGTTCTCCTCGATGGCGCGGGCCGCCTGGCGCTGCGAGCGCAGGGCCCAGGCGTCCACGTCCTCGCGGGTGATGCCCTCCAGGGTCGCGATGAGGTCCGCGCTGATGCCCTGGGGCACCTGGTAGACGCGCTCGCGCAGCCGCACGTTGCCGCCGTCCTGACCGCCGCCGTCCGCGCCCAGCGACAGGTGCGACATGCTCTCCACGCCGCCCGTCACCACGAAGTCCATGGCGCCGGAGGCCACGCCCATCGCGCCGAAGTTCACCGCCTGGAGCCCGGAGCCGCAGAAGCGGTTGAGCGACACGGCGGACACGTCCTGCGGCCAGCCCGCCGCCAGCACGGCGTTGCGCGCGATGTTCGCGCCCTGCTCGTTCACCTGCGACACGCACCCCGCGATGACGTCCCCCACCTCGCGAGCGTCCCAGCCGCCGCGCCGCTGGAGCGCGTTGAGCGTCTGCGCGAGCAGCTCCTGCGGGTGCAGCCCCGTCAGGGCTCCCTTTCCCATCTTCCCGCGCCCGCGCGGGGTCCGGACGGCGTCGATGATGTAGCTGGCGGTCATGTGCGGCTCCTTTGATTTCGTGCGTAATATTACCTGCGTAATTTTGAAGTCAAGGCGACCTGGGGTGGGAACGCGCGACGGGCCCGGCGCCTGGGCCCGTCGTGGGACTGGACGTTGGGGAGCGGACCTATGCGGCGGGCACCATGGAGAGGTGGATGGGGGTGGCGTGGGCCAGGTTGTCGCTGACGGGGCAGCGCGTCTCCACCTCGCGCAGCAGCTGGGCGAGCTGTTCCTGGGTGACGTCGCCCTTCACGTGGATGGTGGCGGTGAGGGACTGGTAGCCGGCGCGGACTTCACGGTTGGTGCCGGCGAACTTCGCGGGGTCCAGGGAGCCCTTCACGGTGATTTCGGTGCCGGTGACGGGGATGCCCAGCTCGCGGGCAATGAAGAAGGTCATGTAGTTCAGGCAGCCCGCGTGCGCTGCGAGGATGAAGTCGAGCGGGCTGGGCGCGCCGTTCTGGCCGCCCAGCTCCACGGGCTCGTCCATGAAGATCTTGAACGCCTGCGCCTCCGTGGTGCTGCGGGCCATGCTCTCCCCCACGGTGCGGACCTGTCCGGTGTACATCGGCTGTGCCATGTCGTTGGTCTCCTGCACGGGATACGGAGGCAGGGCGCCGGACGGGTCATGTCAGGGCTGCTTCTTCTCGCGGGCCCGCCGCGATGTGTAGAGGCGGTGGAGGAGGTCGTAGAGGACCGGCTCCCGCGCGCGGGCGGCGGTGCGCAGCAGCCGGTGGGTGTGCATGTGGACGAGGCTCGAGGCCACGCGGTCCAGCGGCTGGGTGCGCCTGTCCCGCGTCGCGCACGCGCGCAGCCGCGCCAGCACCGGCGCCTGCCGTTCGCTTCGGCGCCGCGGTCCTCC
>NZ_JBKGHJ010000749.1:0-2847 GCF_046520365.1 Corallococcus sp. 4LFB | reverse complement strand
TCCGGCCCGTGGTCCGCCAGCGCCCGCCCTTCTTTCCTCCCACCGACGCGGCAGCGCGGGCAGCTCCGAGCGCAGCCGCTCGCGCGCCAGGTCCTCCAGCGCGTGCTCCCGGCGCGAAGGGTTGAGCAGGTAGCTGAGCAGCTCCACGTCGTCGTGCGCGCCCCCCAGCGTCAGCCCCTCGTTGGCCAGCACCAGCGTGAGCGCCTTGAGGTCATGGCCGCCCTTCTTCACCGCCGCGTCCGCGAGCACGTCCTTCATCACCGCGCTGAAGGCCGCCGCCGGCACCTGCGTCGCGCCCAGCTGCTGGTGCCGCAGGGGCACGTAGCGCGTATTTCCGTCCGGCAGCGCCACGCCCAGGCCCACCAGCGGCGCCGCGAAGGGCATGCCCTCGAAGGCGGGTACCAGCGTGAGCGCCCCGCCGGCCTTCGCCGCGTCCGCCAGCGCCTTCAGCTCCTCCTCGGTGGTGACCAGCGTGGTGGTGACGGCGAGCGGCGCCACGTCCGGGCGGGCCGCGGGCTCCTCCGCCGGCAGGTCGCGCAGGAGCGCGAAGAACTCCAGCTCCGTGAACAAGTCCCGCGCGCGCGTGGAGTCCGGAGGGCGGCGGGCCAGGTCGTCCAGCTTCACGCCCAGGGGCAGCCCGGTGTTGAAGGTCACGAGCTGCTTGGCGCGCACCAGGCTGTCGCGGTGGGACTCCAGCGCCGCGCGGATCTTCGGCTTCTTCACCTCCTCCACGCGCGAGAGCAGCGTCTCCACGTCGCCGAACTGGTGGAGCAGCTCCACCGCCGTCTTGTCGCCCACGCCCGGCACCTTGGCGACGTTGTCCACCGCGTCGCCCACCAGGGCCAGGAAGTCGCGCACCTGCTTGGGCAGGATGCCCATCTTCTCCTGCACGTCCGCGACGCCGATGCGCTTGTTCTTCGCGGGGTCGAAGAGGGTGATGTCCTCGTCGACGATCTGCATGAAGTCCTTGTCGCTGGTGATGACCAGGACCTGGAACCCTTCGGCCTTCGCCTGGAGCGCCAGCGTGCCAATGACGTCGTCCGCCTCCCAGCCCTCCGCGTCCAGCGAGGGCAGGTTCAGCACGTCCCCCACCTTGCGGATGAGCGGGAACTGGGGCGTCAGGTCCTCCGGCGGCGCCTTGCGGTTCGCCTTGTACGTGGGGTCGATCTTCTGACGCTCCACGCGGCCCGACTTGTCGAACGCCAGCGCCACGTGCGTGGGCTTCAGCTCCTGCAGGGCCTTGAGCACCATGCGGGTGAAGCCCAGCACCGCGTTGGTGGGCACCCCCTTGCTCGTCGTGAGCGGGGGGATGGCGTGGTAGGCGCGGAAGATGAAGCCGGAGGCGTCGAAGAGCGCCAGGCGGCGCTCGGAGCGCGGGGGGCTGGTGTCGGCCATCCCCCGTCCCTAGCGCGCCTCCCGCTCCCTGTCCACGAAGCCCCGCACGAGAGCGCCGCTCAGCGGCACTTCATCTCGGCCTTCTTCGCGGCCACCTGCTCCGCGATGCCGTCACCCGGCACGGCGTAGTCCTCCACCGTCGCCAGGTCCGAACAGTCGCCCACCGCGGACAGCGCGTTCAGCGCCTGCGTGGAGCAGAAGGCCACCACGCGGTTGAGGTCCGTGTTGCCCTTGTAGAAGTCGAAGCCCAGCTTCCAGATGCGGCAGCCGCGGCGGCGGTCCTCGCGGTCGGCGAAGTGCTTGCCGCGCAGGTAGGCCGCGTTCGCCATGTCCTGGAAGATGTTCTTCCGGTAGAAGGACACGTGAGACTCCGCGAGCTCCGCCATGATGCGCTTGTCCGTCGCCAGCGCCTCCTTGAACGGGGCCACCGCGCGCTCGGGGTCCTCGTTGGTGAGCGCGCTCTCGCCCGTCTTGAAGAGCTGATCCACGTTGGACACGTCGCGGATGAGCTCGTCCGCCAGCGAGTGGAACTCCGCCTGGTCCACCTTCGCGCGCAGCTTCTGCAGCGTCGCCACGGACTCGCTGCCGCGGCCGGTCCAGTAGTCCATCATCGCCGCCTGGACCAGCTTCGGGGCGTAGCGCTTGGTGAACATGGCGCGCACCTCGCTGGCCTGATCCGGGCCCAGCTCATCCGCCGCCAGGATGTCGGACACCGGGCACGTCCACGGCGGGGCGTTGCGGTCCACCCGCGTGCGGGCGATGAGGAACTTCACGAACATGGCGTCCTTGGGGCGCCAGTCGTTCCTGCGCAGGCGGCCCTCCAGGCGGAGCGTCTGTCCGATGGGCGGCTCCAGGTCCTCCTTGCTCTGCTTCTGGCACCACACCTCCATGTACTCCTGGCAGCGCGGCACCGCGGGCCTCCACTGCGAGTTGTTCAGGTAGCGCTTGCAGTCGTCCTTCGCGCGCTCCACGAACTGCTCGGCCGTCTCCCGCGCCTTGGAGCGGGCGCGGCGGAAGTACTCGCTCTCCTTCGGAATCTTGCGCAGCAGCGTCAGCGCTTCCTTCTCGCGGTTGAGCTCGATGGCCTTCTTCGCGGCCTCGAAGTTGCCGAAGGCCTCCTTCTCCAGCTTGATGCGCCGCACGAGGGTGTTCGCCTCGGCGTTGATGGGGTCCATGTCCAGCGCCTGCTCGCACGTGGCCTCGGCGCGGTCCCAGTTGGGGGCGCCCATCTCGGTGGAGGCGTAGGAGCGGCACTCGCTGAGCAGCTCCTGCACCTGCTGCGCGGGATCCAACGGCGCGGCCGGACCGGCCTTCTGGGCCTTCTGGGGAGCCCCGACGGAGGTCTTCACCACCGCCGCCACCGCCAGCAGGGCCACCACGCCGCCCGCGACCACCAGCAGCTTGCGCTTGTTGTCCGCCGCGGGCGCCGCGCGGCTGCCGCGGCGGGGCGGC
>NZ_JBKGHJ010000748.1:0-2848 GCF_046520365.1 Corallococcus sp. 4LFB | reverse complement strand
CCGAGCCGCTGGCGGAGGGCCTGCCGTACCGCCGCGCCGAGGCCGCGTGGGGCGTGACCCATGAGATGGTCCAGACGCTGGCCGACCTGCTCATCCGCCGCCTCAAGGTCGCGTTCGAGACGCGCGACCAGGGCCGCGCCGCCGCCGTCCGCGCCGCGGAGGTGATGGCGCCGCTGCTGGGCTGGGACGCGCGGAGCTGGAGCGCCAGCTGGCGGCCTACGCCGTGGACGCCCAGCGCATCTTCGGCGTGGATCCCTCCGACGCCTGACGTCCCCGTGCCGGGCGCCGGGCCCGGTGCGTCATCCCGGTGCTCGGGGCCCGGTTCGAGGCGGGCCCCGGATGCCGGGCCGCCAACGGGCCGCTCCACTCGAGCGTTGGGCGCCTCACGTTGGCCTGGCACCGGATGGCCGTCGGGCGCACGACAGCCGCCCGAGCAGCCGTCCTTCGTCCATGCTTAAATCGTCGTGGGAACGGGAAGCAGGGTTGGCCCGTTCTTCCCGGCCCCCCTTTTCCGGGGGCAGCGGGTCACGGCGCGGTACCTCACGTTGGCCGGGCACGAAGGAGATGCACCCCATGAAGCGTTGGCTTTGGCTTGGGCTCGGGCTGTCCGGACTGGTGGCGAGCGGCTGCGGTTCCGACCCCGAACCCGTCATCGACGTCCTGCCCCAGGCGTGTCCTGGCACCACGGAGGCGGCGCTGCCGGACCCGGCGGTCTCCTCGTTGAGCACGAACACGGCCGTCTCCGCGCTGAGGACGGACACGGCGGCGGACGAGGTCATCATCACCTACAAGCCGAAGGTGACCGCCAGCGCGCTGGCCGCCTCGGTGGACCTCGTGAAGGCCGTGGAGCGCGAGGGCGGCACCGTGCGCCGCCGCATCCCGAACCTGAACATGGTGTCCGCCCGGCTGTCGCCGGAGGCCCTCGCGGCGCTGAAGCTCCGCCCGGAGGTGCTCTCCGTGACGCCCAACCGCCGCGTGCAGGCGATGGGGCTGCCCACGTTGCCGCCGGTGGTGTCGTGGCAGGGCGCGTTCAGCACGCAGGGGTCGGTGGGCGAGTACACCGAGGGGTTGAAGCTCATCCAGGCCCCGCAGGTGTGGGACGCGAACAACGACGGCATCATCGACCCCGGCGCGCCCACGGGTGAGGGCGTGAAGGTGTGCGTCATCGACAGCGGCTGGGACAGCAAGCACCCGGAGCTGAAGGCGGCGTTCCTCAAGGGCAAGGACTTCGTCGACGATGACGACGACCCGACCGACCAGAGCGAGTCCCAGGGCGTGGTGACGGTGGGCGGCGGCCACGGCACGCACGTGTCCGCGACCATCCTGGCGCAGTTCGGTTCGGGCTCCGGCGCGCGCGTGGGGCCCGGCGAGGACCCGAACGGCGTGGTGGGCGTGGCGCCGGGCGCGCGCTGCTGTCGCCGCGCGTGCTGGACACGGATGGCGGCGGCAGGACGGATGACGTCATCGCGGCGGTGGACTGGTGCAACTCGGAGGGGGCGCGGGTGGCCTCGCTGTCGCTGGGCGCGCCGGACCCGTCCACCGACGAGCAGACCGCGTTCGAGAAGGTCTGGAACAGCGGCAACGGCATGCTGTCCGTCGCGGCCAGCGGCAACGACGGCAAGCGCGGCATCGCCTATCCGGCCGCGTACCTGCCGGCGGTGATGGCGGTGGGCGCGGTGGACCTGAAGGGCGACATCGCGGAGTTCTCCCAGTACGGCCAGGAGCTGTCCGTGGTGGGGCCGGGCGTGAACGTGCTGAGCGCCACGGTGCTGGGCGCGGCGTCGCTGTCCCAGCTGACCGCCGCGTCGGTGTCCGTCACCTCGCAGCCGCTCACGTACACCGCGCAGGGCACGTACACGGGCCGGCTGGTCAACTGCGGCCTGGGCGCGGACCGCGCGTCGTGCGGTGAGGCGGCCACCTGCGACGGCTTCGTCGCGTACGTGGACCGCGGCGACCTGTTCTTCGAGGAGAAGGCCCGCAACGTCATCCAGGCCGGCGCGCGCGCCATCATCATCGGCGACAACGTGGAGGACGAGGGCCCCGGCTTCACGCTGGGCTCCGCGAACGCGCACTGGGTGCCCACGGTGTCGGTGTCGATGGCGTCCGGCGCGGCCCTCAAGGGGCTCGTGGGACAGGACGTGACGGTGTCCGTCACCGGCCTGGACTACCAGCGCGAGTCGGGAACCTCCATGGCCACCCCGCACGTGTCGGGCGTCGCGGCGCTGGTGTTCAGCGCCCGGCCGGACCTGAGCGCCGCGCACGTGCGCGCGGTGCTGGAGAAGACGGCGCAGGACGACAAGCTGGCGCCGGGCGTGGATGAGCATTACGGCCATGGCCTGGTGCAGGCGGCCAAGGCCGTGGCGCTGGCGCGCACGCTGCCCCAGGGCGGCGGTCCGCTCCCGCTGCCGTAGCGGCACAGCCCGTCAGGCCCCTCGCCCCCGAGTCCCTCGAGTGGGGCCGGGGGCGTTTCATTGGCCCGGGCAGGCGCCATGTCGTGGGTTGGCATCGCGGGCGGACGGGCGAGCCCCCGGCCGCCGGGGCGGTGGTTCCCGCCGCGTGCGCACGCACCTTCCCAGCATGGAGGCGCGCCGCGCATGAGGCGAGACATCTGGCTGGGATTGGGGATCGCGGGCGTGGCCAGCCTGCTGATGTGCGCCGGAGCTCCGCCCGGCGGCATGGAGGATGACGCGGCGTCCGAGGAGGGCACGCCTCCCGCCACCGCCCTGCCTTCCACGGCGCAGGCGCCCAACACTCCGCCGGCAGCCTCCCAGCAGCAGCCAGGGACCGGTGGCTCCGGGACGGCACGCAGGCCCCCGCTGGGACGGCCCCGCCGCCGCCGCCGCAGCAC
>NZ_JBKGHJ010000747.1:0-2851 GCF_046520365.1 Corallococcus sp. 4LFB | reverse complement strand
CGCGCGATGGCGTCCGGCCCCCGCCGGGTGAGCGCGTAGTCATGGGCGTGGCTGTGGCTGGCCACCTCCACGCCCGCCGCGTGCGCGCGCCGCATGCCGTCCGCCGCGCCGGGGTCCGTCTCCAGGTCCTCGCCGATGACGAAGAACGTCCCCGGCACGCCGACCGCCGCGAACAGCTCCAGGAAGCGCGGCACCGCCACCCGGTGGATCAACGTCCTCGCGCGCTCGTCGAGCAGCGACTCCGGCAGCCCGTGGATCCGGCAGTAGTGCGGCAGCGAATCCAGGTCGACGGAGATGGACGCCAGTCGCGCTGCTGGCATGGGGCAGCCCCTCGCTCAGGTCCCGCGGACGCGGATGACGTAGAACAGCTTGCCCACGTTCTTGAGCACGTTGGGCACGCGCTTGAAGAGGTGGATGGACGGCTGGCGCTTCTCCTGGAGCTGGATGGGGATCTCCATGACGTTCAGCCCCTCGCGCCACGCGCGGATGACGAACTCGCTGGCGAACACGTCCATGTCCACCACGCACTTGTGGATGACGGGCAAGAGCGCTTCGCGGCGGAACGCCTTCAGGCCGTGCGTGTCCGTGCCCTGGAAGCCCAGCGCCACGCGCAGGAGCTTGTTGTGCACCCGCGTGGCCGCGCGGCGGATGAGGGGCCGCTGGTCACTGGCGCCCTTGGCCGCCTTGGAGCCCACGACCATGTCCGCCTCGCCGCGCTCCAGCCGGGGCAGCGCCGCGTCGTAGAAGGTCAGGTCGCACAGGTCGATTTCATCGCAGACCACGTAGGTGCCCCGGGCCTTGAGGATGCCGGCCTTGAGCGCCACGCCGTAGTTGGGCGTCTCCGAGTGGAACCAGCGCAGGCGCGGGTTCTTGGAGCAGAGCTCCTCCAGGAGCCGGGGCGTCGCGTCGCGCGAGCCGTTCTCCGCGAAGATGATTTCGTAGTCGAGCCCGCGAGCATCCAGCCCCTGGCGCAGCTCTTCGGCTGCCTGGGCGATGATGGACTCCTCGTTGTAGACGGGGATGACGACGGAGAGGTGCAGGGCCATGGGTCCGGAGATGCGAAGGGAAGGCCTCGGGGCCTAGCACGGCCCCGGACCACCGTCGACAGGAGACGACTCCCTGCGTCAGCCGTTCAGCGTCCGGGCGCAGGCCCGCCCGCCCAGGATGGCGTCCTCCATGGAGGAGTACTCCCACTTCCCGTAGCGCCCCGCCGTGAGGATGCCCGCGTGCTCCAGGAAACGGTTCACCTCCGCCATCGCGGGGCCGTAGGCGTCGTCGTAGAGGACGTACGCGTTGGGAATCTCGCGCCCCCGGGCGAAGAGGATGTCGTCCGCTGAATGGATCATCCGCGAGCGCACCAGGTCCTCCACCGCGTACTTCTCCGCGTCCGCCACGGACAGCTCGCCGTGGTGGCTGAACTCCACGGAGAAGCTGGCCGTGTCCGGAGGGGCCAGGGGCGCGTACACCGCCGACGGCGCCCCGATGCGGTACGCGTGGAACTCCGGCTCCGGCAGGTAGATCCAGTGCCACGGCTGGCGGTTCGCGCCCCGGGCCCCCACGCACACGTACGTGACGATGAAGGCGCGCAGGCGCTTCGCCGCGGCGCGCACCTCGTCCGGCACGCCGGAGGCGCCCTTCCCGATGAGGTCCACCAGCAGGGGCAGCGCGATGGAGGACACCAGCCCCGAGTACGGCAGGGTGCGGCCGTCCGACAGCGAGACCTGCTTCGCCTTCCAGTCGATGGAGACAGGCTCGGTGCGCACGCTCAGCTCGCCGCCCGTCAGGTGCTGCTTCATCGCGCGCGCCAGGCTCTCGATGCCGCCCTCGCGCGGGTAGAGGAACGACGCGTTGTAGCCCAGCTGATCACTGCCCGCGCCGAGCGCCCCGTCCACGACCTCCTTGAGGGTGGGGCGCGGCACGAACCGGCCGACCCACGCGGCGGACATCTCGCGCGGGTGCACGGTCCAGAGCTTCTGGTTGTAGGGCAGCATGAAGTTCTTCGCGAAGCCCTCGCCCATGTAGCGGAGGATGAACTCCTCGAAGTTCACGGGGTCGCGCTCGCGCAGGGCGCGGCCCTTCTCCCCGTAGATGGCCTCCACGTACCCGACCAGGTTCTCCGCGACCACCTCCGGCGGCAGCCCGTGGGTGTTCACCTGGTAGGGGAAGCGGGTGAAGGTGTCGCGGGAGAACACCGCGGCGCGGCGCTGGATGCGCACCAGCTGGTCCGGGAGCCAGAGCGTGTTGACCAGTTCCTGGATCTCCGGGTCGCGCAGGTGGAGCCAGTGGCCGGTGGGGTCGAAGTAACACCCGTCAATGACCTCGGTCTTGATGAGGCCTCCGACCCGGTCGGACTTCTCGATGAGGCGCCAGGGGCGCTTGAGGAAGTGCGCGGTGGACAGGCCCGCCAGGCCCGCTCCGAGGATGACGATGGGATCCATGACCCGCCGGGTCTACCATCACGGGCGGGCGCCTGGAAAAGGGACGCACACTGTTGGTGTTGGCGGGCGCCCGCCCTCCTGCCCGCCCGGGTGACGGCGGTGCACCTGGGGGGCGCGTTCTTTCCGGGCTTGAAACGGCTCTGCTAGCCTGCACGCGCCGCGCGGACCACCGCACCGCCCCCGTCATTGCGCGTGCGCGCGCCAGCCGGTCTCGTCGAAGGAAAACAATGAAAGTCTCCTGCCCGTCGTGCCAGACGAACTACAACATCGATGACAGGCGGATCCCGCCCGGCGGCGCGAAGCTGAAGTGTGCTCGGTGCCAGACCACGTTCCCCATCAAGGCCGAAGGCGCGGGCGCCGAAGCTCCCGAGGCCGCGCCGCAGCCCGCCGCCATCCCGCTGCCGGGCACCGCC